>SKSP01000499.1 GCA_007122945.1 Ilumatobacteraceae bacterium
CGATCGCCCAGACGAACTTCGCCGACTCGGCCGACCCGCTGATGGACGGGCAGTGCTACATGCACCGCCAGGCGTCGTTCTTCTCCGGGTTCTTCCCCGAGGGCACCCCGTTCGCCGACGGTTCCGAGGACGCCATCACCGTCTTCTACTTCCCCGACGTCCGCGGTGACGCTCCGGCGCTGACCGCCGGCACCCTGGCGGCGGCGTTCAACGACGAGCCCGCCACGATGGCGGTGCTCGAGTACATGGCGACCGCCGACTACGCGGAGAACCGTCAGCGCGAGCAGACCCGTCTGCTCGACGGTGGCCTCTCGGGCTTCCTGTCGGCCGCTCAGGGCCAGGACCCGTCGGTGTACCAGCCACTCGAGCAGGAGTTCCTCGACATCTTGTCGAACGCCGAGCTGGCCCGCTTCGACGCCTCCGACCTGATGCCCGCCGCCGTCGGCGCCGGCTCGTTCTGGACCGAGGGGACGAACATCATCAACGGCGACATCACCGCCAGCGAGGGCGCCGCCCGCATCCAGGATTCCTGGCCCAGCTGAGCCGGGTCACCTCACGCGACCACTGAGCCGGCGTTCCCGGGGCGAGGTGGTCAGTCGGTCGGGGCACTGGCACTACGGTGTCAGTGCCCCGACGCATTCCGGGGGCATCACAGGGGGCCCGTCACAGGGGCCAGTCACAGGGCCAGTCACAGGGGCCAGTAGAGGGCCCGTCACAGGGCGAGACGACACACGGGGGTTCGACACGACATGGGGAAGATCATCTCGACGCTGATCACGGTGGTGATCGCCGTCGCGTTCAGCGCAGCGCTGTGGGTCGGCGCCAACCTGGTGTTCAACCAGGTCAGGCACCACTGGTCCCGGTTCAACGGGCTGGTCTTCGCCGTGATCGGGTTCGTGGTGGGCGTGCTGTTCGCCGGCAACCGCATCACCGTGGGTTCCGAAGGCGAGGCCTTCGGCGGCTTCTTGAACTGGGTGTGGTTGCCGGCCGCGCTCGCGCTGATCGCCGGCATCGTCGGCGTCGTGCTGACCCGCACCGACGACGACCAGCAACGACTCGTGCTGTCGCTCGGGACCCTCGCCGTCGTCGGCGTCGGGCTCGGCCTGCTCGTCAACGACGCCAACCAGCCCGCGCTGCAGGTCGTCCCGCTGATCGCTTGGACGCTCGGCGGTGTCGCCGTCGGTGCCGGCACCGACCTGCTCCGCAAGCGACCGATCCGCAACGGTCCGCTCGTCGTCGGTGCCATCGGCTGGTTCCTCGGCGCCTGGGGCGCCGCCGAGCTGGGTGCCGGATCGACCTTCGAAGCGGTCGTCGCGATGGCCGTGCCAGCGGTGGCGATCGGCCTGCGCCTCGGGCTCACCGACAACCCCGAGATGCACACCCGGACGATCATCGACCAGAAGTCCCGCGGCGTGATCTTCCTCGCCCCCGCCCTCGTCTTCATCTTCGTGACGCTGCTCGTGCCGACGATCCGCACGATCTACCTGTCGCTGCTCGACAACCGGTCCGAGAGCTGGGTCGGCTTCCAGAACTACATCACCACGTTCCAGAGCCGCGAGAGCTGGGACGCCTCCGGGTTCACGAACTTCTTCACCAGCCAGCTGTTCTGGATCGGCGTCGTGCTCCTCGTGATCGCGGCGGTGCTCGGCGTGCGCCAGCACCGCCAGACCGGCAAGGCCGTCGAGCTGGGCGGGCCCAGCCTCGGGCCGCTCGTGGTCGCCGGTGTGCTGTTGGCGTTCGCGCTCTTCACGGCGCTGCGCGGCACGATCGTCAACAACGCCTGGTGGGTCGTGGCGGTGACTCTGTTCTCCACCTGCCTCGGCCTCGCGGTCGCGGTGCTCGCCGACAAGGCCAAGGGCGAGCGGATCGCCAAGTCGATCATCTTCATGCCGATGGCGATCTCGATGGTCGGCGCCTCGATCATCTGGCGGTTCATGTACGCCAGCCGCGACATCAGCGGCGACCAGACCGGCGTGCTCAACGCCCTGTGGGTCGGCCTCGGTCGGCTGAGCACCGGGAGCGGCCTGCCGACCCTGATCGTGACCGCCGTCCTGGCGCTGATCCTGATCGGCATCGCCTACATGATCGCCCTGGCGCTGGTGAAGCAGAACTACGGCCAGGCGGTCGTCCCGGGGATCGCGTTCTTGCTGATCGGGTGGTTCTTCGTCCGATTCGCCGGGATCGTCGGCGGCGGCGTCGGCGGTTTCCAGGTCACCGCCGACGGTCAGGTCCAGGCCCGCACGATCGACTTCATCACGAGCTCGCCGTACAACAACTTCTGGCTGATGGTGATCCTGATCTGGATCCAGACCGGGTTCGCCATGGTCATCCTGTCGGCCGCCATCAAGGCGGTCCCCGAGGAGTTCATCGAGGCCGCCCGGGTCGACGGCGCCACCCAGTCGCAGATCTTCTGGCGCATCGTCCTCCCCCAGATCGGCACGACGATCGGCGTCGTGGTCACGACCCTCATCGTGGTCGTGATGAAGGTCTACGACATCGTCAAGGTGGTCACCAACGGCCAGTTCGGCACCCAGGTGCTCGCCAACGACATGTTCAACCAGGCGTTCCAGTTCGGCAACACCGGACGCGGCGCCGCCCTGGCCGTGCTGATCTTCGTGTCGGTGCTGCCCGTCATGTACCTCAACATTCGCCGCATGCAGAAGGAGGCGTGAGATGACGTCGACCAACATCAGCCCGGTCCTGACCGACCCGGGCGACGTCGCCCGCCCGAAAGAAGCGCTCGGCAGCGGCGGCGACGGCGAGGAGCCGGTCGGCGGTGGCAAGCCCGCCGGCATCGGCGACCGGCTGTACGGCTTGCTGCGCGCGATCCCCCCCGGTGTCCTGTGGCTGCTCGTCATCGTGTGGTCGATCCCGACGCTCGGGCTGTTCGTCAACTCGTTCCGCGACCGCTCGTCGCAGCGCTCCTCGGGTTGGTGGACCTCGTTCACCAGCCCCGACCAGTTCACGTTGGCGAACTACGAGGTGGTCCTCGGCGCGAGTGCCACCGCCGGCCTCGTCGACTCGCTGCTGAACTCGTTCGCGATCGCGATCCCGGCCACGATCATCCCGATCGCGATGGCGGCGTTCGCGGCGTACGCGTTCGCGTGGATCGACTTCAAGGGCCGCAAGTGGCTCTTCATCGCGACCGTGGCACTGCTCGCCGTGCCGTTGCAGGTCGCCCTGATCCCCCTGCTGCAGCTGTTCTCCGGCGGCGCCCACTGGACGATCCCCGGCCTCGACAAGACGGTGACGTTCATCGCCGACTTCGACCTCGCCGGCACGACGACGGCGGTCTGGCTCACCCACGCCGGCTTCGCCATGCCGTTCGCGATCTTCCTGCTCCACAACTACATCTCCGGGCTCCCCAAGGACCTGTTCGAGGCGGCCCGCATCGACGGTGCCGACCACTTCACCGTGTTCTGGCGACTCGTGCTGCCGCTGTCGATCCCGGTGCTCGCAGCGTTCGCGATCTTCCAGTTCCTGTGGACCTGGAACGACTTCCTGATCGCCAACACGATGGTCGGCGGGAACCCCGACGCGATCCCCACCACGATCCGCATCGCCAACCTCGCGGGCGACTTCGGCCGCAACGAGCACCTGCTGCCCGCCGCCGCGTTCGTGCAGTCGTTCGTGCCGATCATCGTGTTCTTCGCCCTCCAGCGGTACTTCGTCCGCGGCATCCTCGCCGGTTCGGTCAAGGGGTGATCGAGCGCTGATCCCGGGATCCGCACCTGCCCCACTCGGGTACGGTGGGGCAGGTGAGCTCCCTCGTCCAGACCCAGCCGCGTCAGCTCGGATCGCTCCCCCCGGTGGGGCCGATCGGATACGGACAGTGGCGCTACACCAC
>SKSP01000005.1 GCA_007122945.1 Ilumatobacteraceae bacterium
CCGAGCTCGGCAACGCCTACCGGGCGATGGAGAACCAGAGCAACCCGTGGGGCATGAACCAGGGCGAGCGCGCCGACTGGGCCGAGGGACTCTCGCTGCCGGGCGGCGGCGAGGTCGCCGTCGTCGACCCGGGCGAGCCGTTCCAGGCCGAGTACCTGTACTGGGTCGGCTGCGCCGGCAGCTTCGACGACAAGAACAAGAAGGTCACCCAGGCGATGGCCAAGCTGCTGTCGCGCGCCGGGATCGACGTCGCCATCTTGGGCCCGAGCGAGATGTGCACCGGCGACTCGGCCCGGCGTTCGGGCAACGAGTACCTGTTCCAGATGCTGGCGATGCCGAACATCGAGATGCTGAACGGCATGGGCGTGACGAAGATCATCACCCAGTGCCCGCACTGCTTCAACACGCTGCTGAACGAGTACCCGCAGCTCGGCGGGCACTACGAGGTGATCCACCACACGACGCTGCTCGAGAACCTGATCGACGAGGGCCGCCTCGACGTCAGCCGGGCGACGCTCGAAGAGCGCATCACGTACCACGACTCCTGCTACCTCGGCCGCCACAACGACGTGTACCTCGCGCCGCGCAAGGTGGTCGGCTCGATCAAGGGCATCGAGGTGGTCGAGATGCCGCGCAACGGCACGAAGGGCATGTGCTGCGGCGCCGGTGGTGCCCGCATGTGGATGGAGGAGTCGATCGGCACCAAGGTCAACGACGAGCGGGCCAAAGAGGCCCTGTCGACCGGCGCCACCCGGGTCGCGACCGCCTGCCCGTTCTGCTACATCATGCTCGACGACGGCGTGAAGGCCGCCGGGGTCGAGGAGGAGGACGTCCAGGTCGCCGACATCGCGATCCACCTGCTCGACGCGATCGAGGCCGGCGACGCGACGCTCGACAACCCGGACTCACCACTCAGCCGCCCCGTCGCCGGCGACTGAGCTCGCGAGCCGGTCAGCCGCCGTCGACGTCCTCGGTCTGGTCGTCGCGGAAGTTCTCGAAGTAACGGCTCGGGGTCGGTCCCCGCTGGCCCTGGTACTTCGATCCCAACGCGCCCGAGCCGTACGGGTCGTCGGCGGGAGTGGTCATCTGGACGAAGCTGATCTGACCGATCTTCATGCCGGGGTACAAGGTGATGGGGAGGCTGGCCACGTTGGCCAACTCGAGAGTTACGTTACCACCGTACCCTGGGTCGATGAACCCGGCCGTGCTGTGGATGAGGAGGCCGAGTCGTCCGAGGCTCGACTTGCCCTCGATCCGTCCGACCAGATCGTGGGGGACCCCGATCCGTTCGAGCGTCGAGCCGAGCACGAACTCCCCCGGGTGGAGCATGAACGCCTCGCCACCACTCGCGTCGATCTCGACGAGTTCGGTCAGCCCGGTGAGGTCCTGCTTCACATCGATCACGCCAGCGGTGTGGTTGCGGAAGACGCGGAACAGGTTCGAGATCCGCACGTCGATCGACGACGGCTGGATCAACGCCTCGTCGAAGGGATCGACGACGATCCGCCCGGCGGCGATCTGCTCCTTGATGCTCCGGTCGGACAAGATCACCCGGCGAACCCTAGCGACCGGTGCTCTACGCTCGCCGACGTGTACCGGCCGCCGCACTTCCGCGTCGACGACGATGTCGCGCTCGAGATGGTCGACGCCGTCGCGTTCGGGCACCTCGTCGTGGTCGGGACGGAGGGGCTCGACGCCACCCCGCTGCCGTTCCTGCTCGACCGGCGCGCCGAGGGCTGCTCGATCCGGTGTCACGTCGCCCGGGCGAACCCGATCTGGCGGTCGGCGCCGTGTGACTCGCTGCTGATCGTGCCCTCCGCCGGTGCCTACGTCTCGCCGTCGTGGTATCCGTCGAAGGCCGAACACGGCGCGGTCGTACCCACGTGGAACTACGAGGTCGTCCACCTGCACAGTCGCCTCGTCGCGCATCATGACGTCGCGTGGCTCGGCGATCTCGTGCGCCGGCTCACCGACCGGCACGAGCGCGACCTCCCCGTTCCGTGGTCGGTCGACGACGCTCCGCCCGAGTTCGTCGACCGACAGCTCCGCGCGATCGTCGGGCTCGAGGTGGAGGTCGTGCGCGTCGAGGGCAAGCGCAAGCTCAGCCAGAACCGTGACGAGGCGGACCGCGACGGCGTCGTCACCGGGCTCGGCGACCGCGACGACCCGGCGGCCGATGCAGTGGCCCGGGCGATGCGCCGGCCGCTAGCCTGACGGCCACTCGCGGATGTAGTTCAATGGTAGAACATCAGCTTCCCAAGCTGAGAACGGGGGTTCGATTCCCCTCATCCGCTCTCCGTGAATGTGCTGATCAGGCCAGGTTCCGGGCATCGCTGCGCCCCGTCCTTCCATCCGATCCTGGTGCGGGGCGGTTGAGTGATCCGTGTCTGGTGCAGCGTGGCCACGAACGACTCGTCAGCCCAATCGAGCACCCAGCGTTATCGCGACGGATCCCCACAACGCGTCAGCGTCCCGGCGTTTCGGGGCAGTTCGCCGGTGTATCGATCGGCGGTAGGTGACAGGTTGCCACCGTTACATGTGCGTTCACGACCGATCCGACCGATGCGCCGCTGTTCCGGTTGCTCGTCGCGGCAGACGACGAGACCGCGATCGGCGAGCCGAGCCGCTTGATGGTCGACAAGATCACGACCATCGCTCGATCGAAGCTCGGTGAGCGTGTGGGTTGGTTGAGCGACGAGGACATGGTGCACCTCGACCGGGCAATGCTCGTGTTCCTCGGCCTCGCCGGGCGCTGAACCGGCGTTGCGGCGCCCACTTCGGAACGGGCGAACGGAGCGAGCCGATCGCCCGGTCCTGCTCGTTGACTCGAACCGGTAGTACCATCATTGCTACTTAGGTAGCATTTCGGTATGAAAGTCAGTGTGAGCGTTCCAGACGAGGACATCGAGTTCCTCGACAACTACGTCAAGACCCACCGGTTCGCATCGCGCTCCGCTGCGCTGCAGCGCGCGATCCGTCTGCTCCGAGCATCCGAGCTGACCGAGTCCTACGCCGCTGCATTTGCGGAGTGGTCTGAGGATCCGGACAGCGACGCCTGGGATACCGCAACCGCGGACGCCTGATGCGCCGCAGCGAGATCCGCCTCGTCAACCTCGATCCCGTCATCGGGAGCGAAGCGGCTCGCACGCGCCCGGGTGTCATCGTCAGCAACGACGGAGCCAACACGACTGCGCAACGGCTCGGGCAGGGCGTCCTGACGGTCGTCCCCATCACGTCCAACATCAACCACGTCTACCCGTTCCAGACGCTGCTTCCCGCCGACGAGACCGGGCTCGAGTCCGACTCCAAAGCGCAAGCCGAACAGGTCCGCTCCGTGGCAATCGAACGCGTTGGAGCCCTGATCGGCACCGTCCCATTCCTTCTCATGGATCAACTCGACGACGCGCTCCGCCTCCACCTCGATCTCTGACGACGACACGGTCATCGCGACTCGAGCGGTGCGGTCAGCCACTCGGCTTCCGGCGAATGTGTTGGTCACGACCCGGTGGCGACTGTCACATGACGACCTTGGACGGTGCCGCGGGCCTCGCCACATAGTGCCTGCTTGAGACTCTGGCTGACGCGACGCCTGGTTCGTAGCGTCGTCGAGGTCATCGTCGGGTCGCTCGCTAAGTGCCTGCCAGCCGTGTCGGTTTGGCTGTCTAACGAAGTGCTGCCCGGCGGTGATCTCGCCGTGGTGTGGCTCGAGAGAGGAACGAGCACGAACGTCTGCAAGTAGGAGTGCCCGCCACGGTTCCCATCAACGAGTGGAACCCGAGGAGGGCTCATGAATGTGGTCATTGGTGTTGACCCGCACAAGGCAACGCATCACGTC
>SKSP01000436.1 GCA_007122945.1 Ilumatobacteraceae bacterium
CCGGGGGTGGAGAGTCCGTCGATCGTCTGACCGCCCGGCCGCGTGTCGAGCAGCCGGGCCGGGTTCACGGGCACGTAGGCGTCGTAGGGGGTGACGGGAGCCGTGGGGGCCGACGGCACGCCGGAGCCGGCAGCGTTGAGGGCGAGGACGCGGAACCAGACCGGCTGGCCTGGTGTGGACGGGGTCGAGTACGACGTACTGGTCGGGCCGGTCTCGCCGTCCGTCACCCAGGTGATGCCGTCGCCCGAGCGTTGGACGCGGTACCTGGCGATCGGCGCGCCGCCCGAGTCGGCGGGAGCGGTCCACGTCACCTGGGCGGAGCCCAGTCCGGCTGCCGCCGCAACCGAGGTGGGCGGCGGGGGTGGAGCGGGCTGGGCGGCCACGCTCGTGCCCGGACCGAAGTCGATGGAGTTCGTGGCGGCCACGCTGTTGCCGAGCCCGTCGCCGATGTTGTCCACGCTGTTCTGCCCGAGTCGGCCGTTGCCGCCGTTTCCCCAGCACGTGACGCCCGTCTGGACCAGCACGCACGCGTGGCTCGAACCAACGCTGAGTGCTGATGCGGCGAGCCCGGGCGCGAGCACGACATCGGGGTGAGCCGACACCGCGACCCCGGTCCCGTTGCCCACGTTCGCAGTGTCGTCGCTGCCGAGCTGGCCGATGCCGCCGCGGCCCCAACAGCGCACGTGACCGTCGTCGAACAACGCACACGAGGAGGTGCCTCCGGTGCTGATGGCGATCGGTGTGCGCTGCACGCCGAAGTCGACACCCGTGACGTCTCGAACCGAGGGGCCGACGCCGTCGCCGATCACGTCCACGGAGTTCTGGCCGAGCTGTCCCCAGGCGTTCCGGCCCCAGCACACGATGCTGTCGTCGATCAGGATCGCGCAGGTGTGGTTGTTGAGTGCACTGATCGCACGAGCGCTCCGGCCCTGACCGAAGTCGATCGCTGCGAGCGCATCGCCCATCTCGCCCGGTGCGGTCCCGACGGGTTCGGTGTCGTCGTTGCCCAGGCGACCGTCGTTGGCCCCCCAACACTTGACCGAGCCCTCGTCCAGGATCGCGCACGTGTGCAGGTTCGCCACGGCGATCGCGGTGGCGGTTCGTCCGGTCCCGAGATCCACCGGATCGATGTCGGCCACCGACGGGCCGACACCGTCGCCCACGTTCGTGGTGTCGCCCTGTCCGAGTTGGCCCGTCCCGTTGCGCCCCCAGCACTTCACCGATCCGTCGTCGAGGATCGCGCACGTGTGACCGTCCCCCGCGCCGATCTCCACGGCGGTGCGTCCGGAGCCCAGGTCGATGTTCGGGGTGGCGGCCACCGTCGGGCCGACGCCGTCACCGACGTCCACCGCCGCGTTGGTCCCCAGCCGTCCCTGGCTCCCGCGTCCCCAACACCGGACGGATCCTCCGGTGAGGATCGCGCACGAGTGGTTCCCGCCGGCCGACACGGACGTCGCCGTGGCGCCGCCTCCGAAGTCGATCGGAGCGACAGCCGCCGCCGGAGGGCCGACGCCGTCGCCGATGTTGTCGTCGGCGTTCTGCCCGAGTTGGCCGTTCGCGCCGCGTCCCCAGCACTTCACCGACCCGTCCGTGAGCACGGCGCACGAGTGGCGCCCGCCCGACGAGAGCACCTGGGATGCCCCGCGAGGGCTCCCCGGGGTGGCTTCGGACGCCTCGGCGTCGACGACCGACCCTCGAGTTGTGCCCACAGCGAGGGAAGTGGCGGTCGCGATGGCCACGCAGATCGTCGCGGCCCCCCGATGCTTGATCATTCGGTGTCCTTGGGTGCTCGAGGCCGCGCCCGCCAGTACGAGATCTGCTGCTTGCGGGCTCCCGGGGCCGGGACGGACCTTCGTCCAGTATCTCGACTGCGTAGAGGATTGGCAAGGACGGGAATCGCTGCGGGTGCGGGGTGCTGGCGGGCGCCGTTGCGAGCCCCGCCTCATCCGAGACCACGAGCAGACGGATGATGCGATCCCCCGTGCTCGTGCAGGACCCGTTGGGTCGCCGTCGGTTGCACCGCGACCTCCCGCCCCGCAACGCATCGCGAGCGAGGGAGCGCTAGGTTCGACACATGGCAGCACGCCCCAGCACGATCGCCGAACTCCGAGCGTCTGGATGGGTCTCCCGGCCGGTGAAGGACGAGATCCGGGCCAACGCCGTCTCCCGCATCGCCGCCGGTGAGCCACTGTTCGAGGGGGTGGTCGGGTACGAGGACACGGTCATGCCCCAGCTCGAGAACGCCCTGCTCGCGGGGCACGACGTGATCTTCCTCGGCGAGCGCGGTCAGGCCAAGACGCGCATGATCCGTTCGCTGACCGGCCTACTCGACGAGTGGATGCCGATCATCGCCGGCAGCGAGATCAACGACGACCCGTACGCGCCGGTCTCGAAGTACGCCCGCGATCTCGTCGCCGAGCACGGCGAGCAGGCCCCGATCGACTGGGTGCACCGCGACGTCCGCTTCGGCGAGAAGCTCGCCACCCCCGACACCTCGATCGCCGACCTGATCGGGGAGGTCGACCCGATCAAGGTCGCCGAGGGGCGGTATCTCTCCGACGAGCTCACCTTGCACTACGGCCTCGTGCCCCGCACGAACCGCGGCATCTTCGCGATCAACGAGCTGCCCGATCTCGCCGAGCGGATCCAGGTCGGCATGCTGAACGTGCTCGAGGAGCGCGATGTCCAGGTGCGCGGCTACAAGATCCGCCTCCCGCTCGACGTGATGCTGGTCGCGTCGGCGAACCCCGAGGACTACACGAACCGGGGCCGCATCATCACGCCGCTGAAGGACCGGTTCGGCAGCCAGATCCGCACGCACTACCCGCTCGAGATCGCCCTCGAGCAGCGGATCGTCGCCCAGGAGGCCCGCCCGCTCGACATCGTGGCTGCCGACGGCGGCGAGCCGGTCAGCGTGCAGGTTCCCGAGTACCTCGGCGAGGTCGTGGCGACGTTCAGCCACCTGGCCCGCTCGAGCAGCCACGTGAACCAGCGCAGCGGTGTGAGCGTCCGGCTGAGCGTGTCGAACCACGAGGCGCTCGCCGCGAACGCGCTCCGTCGGTCCCTGCGATCGGGGGAACGGGCCGCGGTGGCCCGCATCGACGATCTCGAGGCGCTCGCGGCCAGCTCGATCGGCAAGATCGAGATCGAGTCGCTCGAGGAGGGCCGCGAGGGCGCCATCTTCGACAACCTCGTGAAGGCGGCCGTGCTGACGGTCTTCAAGGACCGGGTGCCGCCCGAACGCACGCTCGACGTCGTCTCCGCGTTCGAGGAGGGCGCCGTCGCGCACACGGGGAGCGACGTCACGACGGCCGAGCTGGCCGCACTCGTCGACGACGTGCCGGCGCTGCGCGACGCCGTGTTGCACCTCACCGGTGGCGACGAGTCACCGGGGGCGGTCGCGGCGGCCGTCGAGTTCGTGCTCGAAGGCCTGCACCTGTCGAAGCGTCTCAACAAGGACGCGCTCGGCGATCACGCCACCTACCGCGGCCGCGGCTGAACCAGCGACCGGGTCGGGAGACGACCGGTCACGTCGTCTTGACGATGTAGACGTCGCACGGGGCGTTGTGGGCCACGCTGTTGGCGACGCTGCCGAGAATCCGGCCGATGCCCTGCATGCGGACGTTGCCGACGACGATCACGCCGGCGTCGAGCCGCTTCGCCTCCGCGATGAGGACGTCGGCGGGCTTGCCCGAGCCGGCGCCGGCGGTGACGTCCGGGGTGATCGAGCGGAGACGGGCGGCCACCGACTCGGCGGTGCTCAGGGCGTCGTCGGCGCTCGACACGACCCACGTGTCGCTGCCGACGCCGATCTCCTCCACCGAGTC
>SKSP01000143.1 GCA_007122945.1 Ilumatobacteraceae bacterium
CGCGAGGCCCTGCTCGACAAGGTCTGGGGCTACGACTACTTCGGTGACGGACGTCTGGTCGACGTCCACGTCCGCCGCCTCCGCACCAAGGTGGAGGCCGACCCGGCGAACCCTCGCCACGTCGTCACCGTCCGCGGACTCGGCTACCGACTGCAGACGTGACCGCGCCGACCACGACACGCCGGGCGGCCGACGGGGCCCCCGACGCGTCGCGGTCCGACCCCACCGACCTGTCGTCGGTGCCCGCCGACGTCACCGTCGCCGTCGCACCTCGGCGACGGTTCCCCCGCTGGGCGCGACGTGCTCCCGGTCTCAACCGACGGACGGTCGGACTGCGACGGCGCATCCTGTTGATCTTCACGCTCGGCTCGATGACGTTGTCGACGTTCCTCGCGATCACCACCTACGGGCTCACGCGGTCGAACGTCGTCCAGCAGCGTGATCGAGCGAGCGTGGAAGCCACCCGACGGAACGCCCAGACCGTCCACACGAGCCTGCGCGCGAACCCGCCCAACATCGACGACGCGCGCGACGCCCTCGCCGCGTTCGGGGTCCAGCGGGCACTGATCTGGTACCGGCCCAGTCAGGAGTGGTACCCGGCGCGCGATGCCCCGGCCCGTTACGAGGCGTCGATCCTCCCCCAGGAACTCGTCGACCGCGTCGTCGACGACGCGGTCCCGGCGCGCATGGTCATCGACATCGCCGGCGAGGCGACCATCGCCGTGGGCTGGCCGATCCCCAACGTCGGCGCGTACTTCGAGTTCTTCAGCCTCGCCGACGTCAACAACACGCTCGGCAGCGTGCGCCTCTCGCTGGTCTTCGCAGGGATCATCACGACCGGATTGGGGGTCCTCCTCGGCGTCTTCGCTGCCCGTCGAGCGGTGCGGCCCCTCGGTGCGGCGGCGCGCGCCGCCCAGTCGTTCGCCGGCGGGCGCCTCGACACGCGTCTCGAACCGACCGACGACCCCGACCTGAGCGTGCTCGCCAACTCGTTCAACGAGATGGCGGCCGCCCTCCAGCAGCGGGTCGAGCGAGACGCCCGGTTCGCCTCCGACGTCAGCCACGAGCTGCGGTCGCCGCTCATGACGCTGTCGGCCTCGGTCGACGTCATGGAGGCCCGGCGCGACGACATGCCCGAACGCGCCCAGGCCGCGCTCGACTTGTTGAAGAGCGACGTCACCCGCTTCAAGGGGCTCGTCGAGGACCTGCTCGAGATCAGCCGCTTCGACGCCGGTGCGGTCCGTCTGCACCTCGAGGAGCTGTTGGCCGCCGAGTTCGTTCGACAGGCGGTCGCGGTGAGCAGCCTGCCCGACACTCCGATCGAGGTGAGCGAACGGGCCGAGGCGGTCCTGATCCACGGCGATCGCCGACGACTGGCGCGCGCGATCGCGAACCTCATCGACAACGCTCGCATCCACGGCGGCGCCACCGAGCCCGGGTCGGTCGACGTGTCGGTCGACGTGTCGATCGACGTGGTCGATCCTCCCGAGCAGCCGGTGACCCGGATCCGGATCGCGGTGTCCGACCACGGCGGCGGCGTCGCCGAGGCCGATCGCTCCCTGATCTTCGAGCGGTTCGCTCGCGGCGGCAGCGCCGGTCGCCGTTCCGGCAGCGACGGTGCCGGTCTCGGTCTCGCGCTCGTCGACGAGCACGTCCGGCTGCACGGCGGGCGGGTGTGGGTCGAGGACCGACCCGACGGCGAGGAGGGTGCCCGCTTCGTGATCGAGCTCGCCGCCGAAGAGATCGAGGAGTGATCGAGGAGATCGAGGAGATCGAGGAGATCGAGGAGATCGAGGAGTGATCGAGGAGTGATCGAGGAGTGATCGAGGAGTGATCGAGGAGTGATCGAGGAGTGATGCGACGCACGTTCGCCGTCGTCGGCGCTGTCGTCGCGCTCGTCGCCGGCGTAGGTTGCACGATCGCACCCGACAGCGCTCCGCGCGACGTGCCACCAGAGGAGCGTGCGCTCCTCGTCGCCGATGGCTCGGAGGGCGCCGAGACGGCCGGGGAGGCCCGCATCTACCTGGTCGCCCCGAGCGACGACGGCGGGTCACGACTGCTGCGATCCGTGCAGCGTGACGTCGCGCCGCAGCCGGCCGCCCTCCTCGAGGTGCTGTTCGCCGGCCCGAACCAGAGCGAGCTCGACTCGCGATTGCGGACGGAGATCCCGAGCGGCACCCGCCTTCTCGGGACTCGCGCCACCGGCGAGACCCTCTTCGTCGACGTCAGCGACGAGATCCTCGAGTTGACCGGAGAGGCGTTGACCCTCGCCGTCGCCCAGATCGTCTTCACCGCGGTCGAGATCCCGGGGATCCAGACCGTCCGGCTCCGGGTCGAGGGCGACGACCAGTCGTGGCCACGCAGCGACGGGCAACCTCGATCGGGCAGCCTCCGCGTCTTCGACTACCCCGGGCTGGTCGAGTCGTCGCAGCCCGCGTATCCCGGCGTGCCGGCGTGATCGACCCGTGATCAGGCGAAGAACACGGCCGCGACGTCCTGGTAGAGCGCCATGTCGACGTAACGCGTGCGCCCGACCGCCTCGGTGAGCGGGGCCAGCGCCACGTCGGGACCGCGCGCGACCACCATCTGACCCCACTCGCCGCCGTGGACGGCGTCGATCGCCGCGACCCCGAACCGGGTGGCCAGCACGCGATCGAAGGCCGTGGGGGTGCCGCCACGCTGGACGTACCCGAGCATGACCGGTCGGGTCTCGAAGCCGGTCCGGCGGCCGATCTCGTCGGCCACGAGGTAACCGATCCCGCCCAGGCGTTCGTGACCGTAGGCGTCGACCTCGCGCGCACCGACCGCCAGGCTGCCCTCCTTCGGCAACGCCCCTTCCGCCACGACCACGATCGACGCGTAACGGCCACGCTCGTGCCGGCGCCGCAGCCGTTCGCAGACCTCGTCGATGTCGAACGGGTGCTCGGGGATCAGCACGACCGTCGCGCCGCCGGCGATGCCGGCGTGGGTCGCGATCCAACCGGAGTGACGACCCATCACCTCGACGACGATGACGCGATCGTGACTCTCGGCGGTGGTGTGCAGTCGATCGATCGCATCGGTCGCGATCTGGACCGCCGTGTTGAACCCGAACGTCATGTCGGTCCCGACGATGTCGTTGTCGATCGTCTTGGGGACACCGAGCACCGGCAGGGCGTGTTCGGTGAACAGCTTGCACGCCACGCTGAGCGACCCGTTGCCGCCGATCACGATGAGCCCGTCGAGGCCCATGTCGTCGATCGTGGCCTGGACCTCGGCGACGCCGTCGGGATCGTCGAACGGACTCCCCCGCCGTGTCCCGAGCACGGTGCCCCCACGGGGCAGCGACCCACGCATCGCCTCGATCGTGAGCGGCGTGGTCCGACGTTCGCGGACGCCGTCCCAGGCGTCGATGAAGCCGATGATCTCGTCGCCCCACCCGCGTTCCCCCTTGCGGACGATCGCCCGGATGACCGCGTTCAGACCGGGGCAATCCCCTCCACCGGTCAACACGCCGACTCGCACGTCGGTCGAGCCTACGCGACGATTCGACGGACGAGCTGCTACAACTTCGGACCGATGGCCTGGGATTCGAGTCGACCGGTTCCGTGGACGCGGCTGATGCGCGAGTGGGTGATCTACGCGTTGATCATGTCGATGGTCTTCCTGCTGTTCTTCCGCGGTGCCAGCACCGTCGGGGCGATGGCCGGGCTGTTGATCAGCGGCCCGCTGTACCTGATGCTCGGCGCCGTGCTCGCGAAGTTGGGCTACCAGCGCAAGACGATCAAGGAGATGCGCGCCGAGCGCAAGAACCCGCCGGCCCCGACGCCCGAG
>SKSP01000288.1 GCA_007122945.1 Ilumatobacteraceae bacterium
CGAGGGCGACGGCGAGGGCGACGGCGAGGGCGAGGGTGAGGGTGAGGATCAGGGTGGGTCACCCGTGCCGGCGATGCGACGGTGGTGCTGGATCACCTCGGCGACGATGAAGCGCAGGAACTTCTCGGTGAACGCCGGGTCGAGGCCCGACGCCTCGGCGAGGGCCCGCAACCGGGCGACCTGGGCGTCCTCACGGGCCGGGTCGGCCGGCGGCAGTCCCGCCTCGGCCTTGTACTCGCCCACCGCCTGGGTGATCTTGAAGCGCTCCGCCAGGATGTGCACGAGCGCCGCGTCGATGTTGTCGATGCTGGCGCGCAAGCGCTGGAGCTGGGGGTCGTCCGGGGTGCTCATCGCTGGGGCGGACGTTACCCGATCGTCCCCGACCGCCGGCCGAGCGCGATCCGGTCGCGGCCGGCGAGGTCGGGCCGCACCTCGACGTCGGTGTACCCGCGGTCGCGCAGGAGGGCGGCCGCCGCGGCGCCCTGGTCGGCGCCGATCTCGAGCACGAGCCAACCACCCGCCCGCAGACGCTCCGGGGCACCGGCGACGAGGACGCGGACGTCGTCGAGACCGTCGGCGCCGGCGTACAGGGCGGCGGCCGGCTCCCACCCGCTGACCCCCGGCTCGATCTCCGAC
The DNA here is from genome assembly GCA_007122945.1 of Ilumatobacteraceae bacterium. Classification (GTDB taxonomy): domain Bacteria; phylum Actinomycetota; class Acidimicrobiia; order Acidimicrobiales; family Ilumatobacteraceae; genus SKSP01. Next base: position 637 of record SKSP01000288.1, read on the forward strand.
GAGCCGACCGCGACGTACGGCGGGTTCGACACGACCACGTCGAACATCGCGCCCGGTGGCAGTGCGTCGAACCACCAGCCGGCAGCGACACGGACGTTCACCGCCCGGCGCCCGATCCCGGCGAGGTTGGCGCGCGCGACGTCGAGCGCGTCGTCGGACACGTCGGTGATCCACACCTCGACCCCGTCGAGCGGTAGCTCGTCGGCGAGCGCCAGGCCGATCGCCCCCGACCCCGTTCCGAGGTCGGCGACCGCCACCGCGCCCGCACGTCGGTGCACCTCCGTCGCCAGCTCGATCGCGGCGCCGGCGACGAGCTCGGTCTCGGGCCGCGGGATCAACACCCGCCGGTCGACGGCGAGGTCGAGCCGCCGGAACCCCCAGCGGCCGAGCACGTACTGCAGTGGTTCGCCCGCGTCGCGACGGGCGAGCATGGCATCGAGGTGGGCGACCATGCGATCGCTCACCGGGTCGTCGAACGCCGCGGTCAGCTCGTCGCCGTCGAGCCCGGTGGCGACCTCGCAGAGCCACCGCGCGACCGACCGGTCACCGACCCGCTCCACGGTGTCGCGCAACAGCGCCCGCACGGACGTGACGCGGTCGGTCATGCGAGCTGGCGCGACCGCTCGTCCGCGGCGAGCGCGTCGATGACGGCGTCGAGGTCGCCGGCGAGCACGTCGGGGAGGCGGTGCACGGTGAACCCGATCCGGTGATCGGTGACCCGACCCTCCTTGAAGTTGTAGGTCCGGATCTTCTCGCTCCGGCCCCCACCACCGACCTGGGCCCGACGTTCCGCCGACTGCTCGGCGGCCCGTTCGCGCTCGGCCCGCTCGAGCAGGCGGGCGCGCAGCACCCGCATCGCCCGATCTCGGTTCTGCAGCTGGCTGCGCTCGTCCTGCATCGCCACCACGATGCCCGACGGCACGTGGGTGATCCGCACCGCCGAGTCGGTCGTGTTGACGCTCTGACCGCCCGGACCGCTCGCCCGGTAGACGTCGATCTCGAGGTCGCGCTCGTCGACGGCCACCTCGACGTCGTCCGCCTCGGGCAGGACCGCCACGGTCGCGGCCGAGGTGTGGATGCGACCCTGGCTCTCGGTGACCGGGACGCGCTGGACCCGGTGCGGACCACCTTCGTACTTGAGTCGGCGCCACGCGTCGTCGCCGCGCACGACGAACGTGACCTGGTTGACGCCACCGAGGTCGGACGGGTCGAGCGAGAGCGTCTCGACGTCCCAACCGCGCCGGTCGGCGTAGGCGCGGTACATCTCGTACAGATCACGTGCCCACAGGTTGGCCTCCTCGCCCCCCTCGGCGCCCCGGATCTCGAGGATCACCGGCTTGCCGGCGTGCGGGTCGGGGGGCACGAGCAACTCGTCGAGCGCGGCCCGGACCGCCCGCAGGTCGGCCTCGGCGCCGGCGATCTCCTCGTGCAGACCGTCACGGCCGTCGGCGGGCACGTCGAGGTCGCGGGTCTCCGCGAGGAGCTCACGAGCAGCGGCGAGGTCGGCCGACCGGGCCCGCCAGCGGGCGAGCGCCGCGACCACCGGCTCGAGCTCGCGGTAGCGCGCCGTGACCGCCCGCAGGCGGGCCGGATCGGCCGCCAGGCCTCCATCGGCGAGCCCGGCCTCGAGGTCGGCGAACTCCTGCTCGGCGGCGAGGAGCCGGTCGAGCACGTGCCGCCCGAGCTGGAGCGGGCCCGCGTCGGGGTCGGGATCGTCGGCCATGCCGGGACGAATCTATCGACGCCTCGGCGACGCCATGTCTGACGCGGAAGTTGAGTTGCCATCGCTCATGTTTCATGTATCATCTGTCATCAAGAGATCACCCATGCCGTACACACCACCGGCATCAACCAACACCGGCATCAACACCGGCACCATCGAGGAGGCACCCACCCATGATCGTCCGTCATCGCCCCGCCGCCCGCTCGTTCGCACCCGGGTCGGCCATCGACCAGTCCTTCGACCGCACCTTCGACCAGCTCACCTCGTCGCTGTTCGCCCCCCGCCGCCGGTTCCCCGACGTGGAGGCCGCGTGGGCCGACGACGGCACGCTCGTGCTCACCGTGGACCTACCGGGCGTCCCCGCCGACTCGGTGTCGGTCGAGGTCGCCGGGCGCAGCATCACCCTCGGCGCCCACACCGACAGCCTCGAGTGGAGCCGCTCGCTGCAGCTCGGCACCTCGCTCGACCCGGCGAAGGTGACCGCTCGGCACCTCGACGGCCGGCTCACCGTGCGCATCGGCGCCGTCGACGCCCCCGAGGCCCGCTCGATCCCGATCGACACCTCGCCGGCCGGGGCAGGAGCAGCGATCGAGTCGGAGTCCGGCGATCAGTCGATCGAGCAGAGCTCGAGCGACTGACCGACCAATCCGGCCAGCTCGACCGTCACCCCGAGGCGGTCGCGCGCCGGGGTCACGATCATCGTGCGCGGCGACGTCCCGGCGACGTCGACCGCGTACGGGACCACGTCGAGGTCGACACCGCTCGAACAGACCAGCGCCACCGGTGCGCCGTCGCGATCGAGCCCGCGCGCGACGCACGGCACCGCCTCCACCGCCGAGGTGCGCGGCACCGGCGGCTCGGCCGGCTCGACCGTCGTGAGCCCGAGCCGGCCCGGGTCGTCCTCGAGCTGCCACCGCAGATAGCGCTCGGCCGCCATCCGGTTGAACGGGTGGCGCGGTGCGCCCGGTCGGCGGTGGGCCCGCACGGCGTCGACCACCCGGGCGAGCGACTCGACGGTGGGCGTGTCGCCGTGCAGCATCTGGAACGCCTCGCGATCGTGCACGCCGACGCCGACCTCGAGCCGGGCCGAGTCGGAGGCGGATCCCTCGCCCGGGGCGTCGACGACCCGGCACACCTCGAGGCCACGGACCTCGCCGGTCACGACGCCGTGCTCGACGACCGGTGTGGCCCCGCCGGCGACGATCAGCTCCCGCAACGCGAGGTGGTGCTCCGGCGCGGCCCGCGGTTCGGGCACCGGTTCCGGTGATGCGGCGACGAGCTGTCGGCCGCGCGGTTCCCAGACCGAGATCGGGAAGTCGAACGCGACCGCCCGGCGCGCCAGCAGTCCGGTGTCGACCTCGGCCACGACGTGCAGCTCGTCGACCCGTCGGCGCAGGGCCCACGCCAGCGCGCTGCCGAGGCGGTGCGCCGGACGCTC
>SKSP01000407.1 GCA_007122945.1 Ilumatobacteraceae bacterium
CCAGGCTCTGGATCATCGCCACGTCGATGATCCCGGTCGGCTTGTTGCGGCCCCCGCCGATCTGACCGATCTGGGATGTATCGGTGCCGAGGTGGTCGTGCAGTCGTGACCGCCATTGATCGACCAGCTCTTTGCGGTCGACCACGACGAGTGTCGGGGTGCCGTGGTGGGCAATCACCGCACACGCCATGACCGTCTTGCCTGCCCCGGGTGGCGCGACGAGTACCCCGAGGTCGTGGTCGACCAGATCAGCGACAGCGGTGTGTTGTTGAGCCCGAAGCACTCCTGTGAACTCGAAGTCGATCGCGACCGGTTCCGGGCGGTCGTCGATGACCTCGACGGTGCTACCGAGGGCTTCGAGCAGTTGCTGGACCTGGTCGATGAGCCCCCGGGGAAGATGGAGCCATTCGAGGTCCTCGCGGTAGGCGCTGATGAACCGGGGTGTGTCCTACGTCGAGAACCGCATGCGCTGCTTCTCGTAGAACTCCGGGTTCGCGATCGACCCGAGGTGCTTCAACCCGGCGATCACCGCTGGTGGAAGACCCGCACTCTCGATGGACAGCTCGGAGCCGAGTCGCGCACGCACCACCGCCGGCGGAGGCGGCCCGCCCGCTGCGGCCAGGTCGGCCAGCGACAGCGCCGGACCCGTGTCGACGGGCCGCAACGTCTCGGCAAGTGACACCACGGCGTCAGGGGTCATGCGCGCGATCGATGACAAGAACGCCCACTGATCGGGCCACGGCGCCATCGTCGTGGGGTCGAGGAACAACGTCGTACCCGTCGCCACACAGCCGCCGTGCAACGGGAGCGCAATCAGGTTCCCGAACCCGGCTGGGCATGAAGTCCTGCGATAGGAAGAACCGGTCGTAACTCGACAGATCCAACTCGGCACGCGCCGTCATCGCCTGACGCAGCAGAGCGGCGCCCATCGCCCGCGCCGTGGATGCCGCAACGGGAGCGTCGAAGAAGATCCACACGTGCGCCCCGCTCCCGGACCGGGAACGCTCGAGCGCGGCGGGCACCGCGTTGCGGTGGCATGCGTCGAGATACGCCAACGCGTCGAGCGCCCACGTGCCCTTGTCGAAATCGCACACCAGCAACGCGCACGTGTCGCCGCGCAGCAACGGGTAGATCCCGATCGTCTCGTCACCGCGCAGATGGGAGATGAACACCTCGTCGGTCAGCGGCAGATAACTCCTCGGTGGACGTCCCTTCACCCAGCGGTCCTTCGTCGCAGGCGACCAGCCGGACTTACCGCTCGACGCGCTCTCCCACCACCGCGCATAGACGTCCGATCGTGCACCGAACAACGACCACAACAACGCGAGCTTGTCGGCATCCGTCGACGACGCATCCACTGCCGGCTGTCCAGTCGCTTCGGTGAGCAGCGTCGGCGCCCACGCGTGCACATGACCGTCGTCGCGTCGCTCGTCGAGCCCCAGCAGACCACGGAGCCGATCGTTCTCGGCCCGCAACGCCTCCACCTCAGCGAGCAGATCGCCGTTCGAGTCGTTCACGTCGGTGCCGCGGTTCATCGCATCCGCGTGGTCACCACAGATCGGGCCAAGCGGGCCAGTGCGACTCGCCAGCGTCGTCGGGGATCGTGACCCCGAGCCGCTCGGCGCGGTCGAGGAACTCGGATGCAAGATCAACCGGGGTGTCTTCGCCGGCGTAGGCCAACACCGAGCCCTCCTCGGGGTCGCGTGACCGGTAGACGCCCGCAACGATCCCGACCGCCAGGACCGATGCAGTGTCGAGCAGACCAAGCGCAGCTCGTCGATCGAGATCCGACCGGAACGGCTCCATCGTCTCGTCGACCAGCTCCCATGCCGCCTCCGTTTCGTGCACATAGCCACGCCCCCGTACACGCCCCGCACGAGCGGCGAGCGCATCCAACGAGATCCAGCGCAACGCAGTCTCCACCTCTGACGTGATCTGCTCGACCGACACCGCCGTCAGCAGATCCCGCGCGATGCGCTCCGCCTCGTCATTCAGCTCCGGGTGCGCGATGAGCAGCGCACCCAGCACCGCGCCGAGCTCGGCTGGCGCCAGCGACCCGAGCGACGACGTCGCCGGCTTCGGTGCCGATCGTCGTGTCACAGATGTAATCTACGGCGCGGCGTTCCCGCTGTCGGGCCACCCGTTGATGTCACGACATCGGCGACGGACGGGTCTCGGTGCTCGAGTGTCAACCGGTGGCCGTCATGGCTGACGTTCGGTGCCGAAGCTGGGGTGCCGGTGTTGGTGTAGCACCGCCATCACGACGAGCCGATCACTGATGATCCGGTAGCGCACCGTGTACGGGAAGCCGTCGGTCGGGACCTTGCGCTCGATGGTCTCGCCGCTGTCGTCCCGGAGCACCGGCTCGCCTCCGTTCGGCCAACGCGCCGCTCGATGAACGGTGGCGTCGATAGCGCTGAGGAAACGATCGCCGAGACCGTCTTGGTGATTCTCGTACCACGTCCACGCTTCGAACAGGTCGAGATCGGCGAGCTCGTGGAACTCGACGCGAAGGCTCACGTGCCGCGGTGCGTGCGACGCTCCGCGAAGCGCTGCTGGACCTCGTCCCACGAGACGGTGCCAGCTTCGCCGGATTCGAGCATCGCTGCTCGCCGCTGCGTCTCGGTCGACCACAGCCGGTCGATCTCAGCGGCGTCGACGATGTCGCTGTCCAGGCTGGCGAGCAGATCCGACGCCAGACGCGCACGGTCCTGCGTGGACAGTGCCAGCGCTTGATCCCGCAGCTCGTCAGCAGTCTTGGCCATGCCGGAATCGTAACCGTCAGGTCAGGCCACCACTGTCGTGCTCCGGTGAACGGCTCGAGCCCAGTACTGCGAACCGCGGTCCGGTCGGACGCAGGCCCGTGGACGGCGAGCCCGATCGACGGTGCAGTCTGCTCGGTACGATCGACCCATCGAGCAGGTCCCGCCCGCTCCCTCACCACAGTGCTCGCCACGTTGAGTGGCAAGCCGTCGGAGGTCAGCCATGTACCAACCATGTACCAGCTCCACGGTCGACAACGGTGAACTACGGGTACTCCCGGTCACTCAAAATCGAGCCGTGAGCAGGTCGAACGATGATCTACCAGGGGGCTCCGTCGAACTCTGGACGAGGTCTCATAACCCGAAGGTCGCAGGTTCAAATCCTGCCCCCGCCACTACATAGCTGCAACCGAACATCCAGGGTCGGAGGTTCTCCGACGGGGTCGAGGTTCAGCTCGAGATCGAGGGCCTGGTGCAGCCGGGCCCTCGTTTCGCGTTCGGCCTCGGACAGTATCGCGGTGAGGTTGCCGGCGTGGTCGAGCGCTTCGCTGATCTCGTCTGCGGTGAGCGGCGATGGGGTGTCGTGGTTCTGCTCCCACGCGGACACGACGGCGTCGGCAACGGCGAGGTCGCGTTGGATCTGCTTGGTGGTGGTGACGGCGAGGTTCGGATCCATCCCGGCTCGGATCGCAGACAGGACCCGGTCGAGTTCGCCGGGCAGGTCGCGCAGCGCCCGGCGGGCGGTCTGCACCTCGGGCGGTTCGGGAGCAACAGCGGTGTCGGCGCCGAGGATGGCAGCGATGGTGGTGTCTCGGGGTGCGGGTCCGGTGAGTTGGTCGAGCCACGGGTCGAGGGCGTCGAGGATGCGTTCTTCGCGGATGGCGGTGGTGCGGGGGTGGCCGGTGTCGGCGTAGTCGGGGCGTTGGGTGTTGCACCGGTAGTAGGGCTTGCCCTTCAAGGTGGCGCCGTGCATGGAGCGTCCGCAGACGGCGCAGCGGATGAGGCCGGCGAGCAG
>SKSP01000199.1 GCA_007122945.1 Ilumatobacteraceae bacterium
GATGAGGCCGTGGATCGGGTGGTTCCACCGGGCGAGGGCTTCGAAGCAGAAGATCTCGCCGGTGGCGATGTCGATCTCGGGCTGGTAGTGAGCGGTGATCTCGCCGTTCGCGAGCGCGTCGCGGAACTGATTGTGGATGAGGACCCGATCGGCGACGAGGTGGCGGAGCGGTTCGTCGAAGTGGTGGAGGCCGCCGCGGTTGGTCCGTTTGGCGTGGCGGAGCGCGGTGTCGGCATCGCGCAAGAGCGCGTCGGGATCGGCGGTGGGCGGGCCGTGTGCGATCCCGACGGACACCGGTTGGGAGATCTTGGTGCCGGTGGACAAGGTGATCGGCTCGGAGATGGTCGCGATGAGCGCTCGGGCGAACGTGTCGAGGGGGTCGTCGGCCAGGTCGGTGATCACCACGAATCCGTCGCCGTCGAACCGGCACAGCAGGTCGCGGGGACCGATGCGGTCCTGCATGCGTTCGGCGATCTCGATGAGCACGTCGTCGCCGGCGCCGTGGCCGAATCCGTCGTTCACCAGTTCGAAGTCGTCGAGGTCGAACGCGAGCACAGCGACACCGCCCGTGGTGTGGTCGGCCACGGGCGGCTCCAGTTGCTGCGGCCGGAGACGCTCGGTGAGGAAGCGGCGGTTCGGGAGGCCGGTCAGGTCGTCGAGATATGCCTGGTCGCGCAGCTGTCGTTCGACGTCGGTCCGCTCGACGAGGTCTTCGACGACGACGGCGAGCACGAACACCGAGCACGCGCTGGCGAGGAGGAAGATCGGCAGCACCACGACCGCGGTTCCGCTCGCCGTGATGGCCGCTCCGAGGGGTCCGTGGGCGGCCGCCCAGGTCGCGATCTGGGTCATGACGAACACCGCGACGGCTGCGCCGCGAAGCCCGAACCGGAGCGCCGACCAGGTGAGGACCGGGATGATGAGGAACGGCAGCGCTGCCCTGAGGTCGTGATCGGAGGACTGCAGCGCGAGCACCCCGATCGCCACCGCGGCAACACTGATCGCGACGGTCTCGACGGGATGGCGGCGCTGTCTGGGCAGACGCCAGGTCAGGATCAGCGGTGCCATCACCAACACGCCGAGCGCGTGGCTGGTTACGTACCGGGGCCAGACCTGCCACACCGTCTCGCCGGTGGCCGCCACCAAGCTGAACGATCCCATCGTTCCGATCAACGCACCGAACATCGGCGCGACGATCACTGCGAGCAGCAAGAACCGCCAGAGGTTGTGCAGCGGCACCAACAGGCCACGAGGATTGCCGGAGCGACGCAGCAACGTGGCACCGATGAGCGGCGCGATCCCGTTGGCGGCGGTCCACCACAGCGACGGGATCAGCGGGAACCCGCGAGCGAGGTTCCCGGTCAGCTCCGCGACCACGACCGCTGCGAGCACCCACGCCCAACGCCGCTCGGGCAACAGCAGCAGCGCCGCCAGGCTGATCCCGGCACCGGGCCACAGGAGTGCTCCCAGGTCGCCGGGCGAACTCATCCAGATGACCGCCTGTGATACACCCGCGTACGCCAGACCGACGGCGAGGAAGACCGCCGGACCGGTCAGCCGCACGGGAAGCCGAACAGGCCACTCCGTGTCTCCCCCGTCGTCAGCCGGGGTCCGAATCATCACGCGTGCACGTGGCGCTCGGGCGTCAGGACACAGAACTGGTCGGACGCCCCCGGTCAGTGCGATCCGGCCGCCGCGCGATCAGCAGCAGGATCGCCCCGACCGCGAGGAGCAGTCCGCCAGCAGCCCCCGAGCTCGGGCCCGGGCTCCCCGTCGCGGGCAGCGTCCCCAACTCGGGGCTGGTGCCGGGTGCCGTCGTGGCGGTGTCGTCGTCGCCAGGTGTGGTCGTCGTGGCGGTGTCGTCGTCGCCGGGTGTGGTGGTGGCGGTGTCGTCGTCGCCGGGTGTGGTGGTGGCGGTGTCGTCGTCGCCGGGTGTGGTGGTCGTGGTGTCGTCGTCATCGTCCACCGTGGAGGGGGGGCAGGGAGGAGGCGTCGTGATCACGTTGGTGTCGAGCGTGACCGCGCCGTTGCGAGCGAGCAGCCGTCCGTTGACGTTCGCTCCGACCACCGCGGTGATCGAGGTGAGCGCGATCAGCGTCCCGACGAACTCCGATCCGCTGCCGAGGGTGGCCGAGCTGGTGACCTGCCAGAACACGTTGCACGCCTGGGCGCCGTTGATGAGCGAGACGGTGCTGTTCGACGCGGTGGTCAGCTCGCTCCCGGACTTGAAGATGAACACGGCGTCGGGGTCGCCTTGCGCATCGAGCGTGAGCGTGCCCGTCAGATCGAGCGAGCTGCCGGTGTAGACGCCGCTCACGAGGGTCAGTCCGCCGAGGACGGGGTGCGTCGCGGTGTCGGTCCGACCGGCCGCGTCGTCGTAGGCGATGGTGGTGTCGCTCTGGGCCTGGAGCGCGACGGCGTCGGTCGCGTGCGTGGTCCCGTTCACGATGCCGGGCGGGAACCCGACGATGTCGGTGCCCGGGTGGAGCCCGAGATCGCCGGACAACACCGACGGCCCGGTGTTGGTGACGGTGGAACCCGCGAGCACCGAGAAGCTCGCCGCGGTTCCGAGCTCGACCGGTGCTTCGGCCGCCGCGGCGGGTCCGCTGCCTGTGGAGATCATCACCAGTGCGAACGTGGCGACGAGACCTCCGATGGTGCGGGGAACGTGGGTGGTCATCGGGTGACCTGCCTTCGCGATCGTGGCCGGGAGCTGGCGTCGTCGGGGACGATCCGTGTCCGGGCTCTCGCGACACTCTAAACACGAAAGATATTATCGGCAAGAGAACACCGGAAAAATGCTACTGTTGATCCGGTGACGGAATGGAGCTTCCTGACCAAGCACGCCCGCGCGTTGCTGTTCGTCGCCCGACATCCCGATGCTCGCGTGCGCGACATCGCCGCCGGTCTCGACGTGACCGAACGCACGGTCCAGGGGATCGTCCGCGACCTCGCCGACGCCGGATACGTGATCAAGGAGCGAGAAGGCCGCCGGAACCGGTACCACGTCCAAGACGACCTCCCGCTCCGCGAGCCCGTCGGGCGCAACGCCGCGATCGGGGACCTCCTCCGCCTCCTCGGCGACGTCGAGCGACGGCCACGCTGACACCACCGTCGAACGGACGGAGCGACCGGTTGCGTCGGTTGGATCTCTGACCCGGTTGGCTCACCCGCAATCGGTGGCGACGGCGAGCGCGGCGCAGATCTCAGTCATCCGCACGCCGCTCAGCGTGCCGACGCGATCGGCGAGCACGCCGATGGACACCGACTCGACCGAGTCCAGATTGACCGCGCATCGGCACCCGATCGGGTCATCATCGGGTTTCGAGCACCACCTCGCTCGGCAGCCCTCGGATGATCGTCGTGCACGGCGCCACCAGCGCCCGCCGCAACCGCGGGATCGCAGCGTCGCGTGACAACACGACCACCGGGCGACGGCCGATGTCGGGTGGCTCGCACCACCACAGCTCGCCTCGTCTCGGGTTCGGTGTCACGTGGCTGCCGCAGCGCTGCGGAACGAGGCGAGATCGCCCCACTCGTCTGGTTCGTCCACCGGATGCGCTGCGTATGCCGTCGCGTACGCACGGTCGATCTCGACCGAACGGAGGCGCGCGAGCAGCGCCGACAACGCAGCGTCGATCAGCTCGGCATCGGTCGAGCCCGATCGAGCACGCCGAGCATCGGCGAGCAGGTCGGCGTCGACGGTGGTGCTGATCCGGGTGCGAGCCATGCCATGAGCGTGCCACCATTGTGGCACCACCGC
>SKSP01000506.1 GCA_007122945.1 Ilumatobacteraceae bacterium
CGTCAGCGACAACGACCGGCCCGGTCGTTGTCGCTGACGCTCAATGCTGCGGATCCTCTCCCGGCGGGAGCGTGCGGGCGGTGATGCGGGGCCGCCCACCCGGAGGGTGTCACACCCCACCGTCACGCTGTCCGGCATGAACGACATCCCCGCCCCGTTGCTCGCACTCGCGCGTGGCCAGCGTGGTCACGTCACCCGCTGGCAGGCCCACGACCACGGTGTGTCCGATCGGCGATTGCGGGTCTGGATCGCCCACGGCATCGCCGATCGGACCGGCGCGAACACCGTGCGATTCGCCGGCGCGCCGGCCGGGGCGATCGCCGACCTCTGGGGCCTGATGCTCGATGTCGGCGGCGACGCCTGGGCGTCGGGTCCGACGGCAGCCGCGCTCCACGGCTTCGACGGGTTCGCGCTCCGACCGCCGTTCCACGTCACGATCGCGCGTGGCCGGTCGGTGACCCGGCTCGGTCACCGCATCCACACCACCGCGGTGCTCCCGCTCATCGACCGCTGCGTCGCGGGCGAGCTGCCGTGCACGAGTGCTGCTCGCACGCTCATCGACCTCGCCCGCAGCGAGTCCGCCGAGCGGCTCACGATCGCGTACGACTCGGGTCTGCGCGACGGTCGTTTCAACGAGTCGCTCGTGCACCGGCGGATCGTGGCGCTGCGTGAGAAGGGTCGGTTCGGGATCCCGAAGCTCCTCCGGGTGATCGACGGGTGCGAGATCGTCCGGGGTGGACACAGCTGGCTCGAGCGCGAGTTTCTGCGCCTCGTCGCTGCGGCCGGCCTCCCACGGCCCGACACCCAGGTGGTGCTGGGTCGAGCCGGCGACCGGAAGGTGCGGGTGGACTTCCGGTTCCCGGGCACACCGGTCGTCGTCGAGGTGCTCGGGTACCGCTTCCATCGCTCACCCAGCGAACTCCGGCGCGATGCCCAGCGGATGAACCGCCTCGTGCTCGATGGCTTCCGGCCGATGCAGTTCACCTACGAGCAGGTGGTCGACGAACCGGCCGTCATGATCACCGGGGTCGCCGACGCACTGAGCGTCAGCAACGACGACCGATTCCGGCGTTGTGGCTGACGCAGAACGAGGTGACGCGAACGGCGTGGGATGTGCCGCTGGACGTCAGACGTGGGCGGGGTGGCGGTTGGCGTGGATCCAGGACTCGAGCGCGGGGCCCGACTCGAAGCTGGTGATCAGCGCGTAGCGCGGGGCGGTGCCGTTGTGGACGACCACGTGCCACAGGCGCTGGGTGTCGACGACGAAGCGGGCGCCGCGATGCAGCGGGACCCGACGCTCGGTCGTGGGGTCGGGGAGTCCGTCGGCGTCGTTGTCCATCAGCAGCATGTAGCTGTCGGGGTTGTCGGTCAGCTCGACCCACGAGCGCACGACCCAGCCCTCGTCGTCGGGGTTGAAGCGGTTGTTGTCGTCGCGATGGATCGACCGGATGGCGGTCTCGCGGTCCTGCGGCTCCAGCTTGATGATGCGGACCCGGCCGAAGTTCGCCCCGACGGCGTCCACGTACGCCCGGATGGTCGGGGTCCGTTCGGCGTTCACGGTCCACAGGGCGTCCTTGTCGGTCTTGCCCTTGTCCCAGAAGCCGCGGCAGTCGAGTTCGCCGTCGGCGGAGGCGAGCGGCGCGAAGTTCGTGTCGCCGCCGCTCTTCCAGTCCATGTACTCGAGCGTCTCCCACTCCGACGCCGGGACCTCGACCGGCATCGGCGCCAACTCGACCACGCCGGTCGGCTCGAGCACGTCGAGTCGACGGTGCGAGGTGTGCAGTGGGATCTGCACGCTCCAGTGCTCGCGGTTGGGCCAGAAGCTCATGGGTCACCAGTGTAGGAACGACACGAGCTGCCCCACAGGGCACTTGGTCACACGCCCGTTCAGCCCTCGGTGGTCGTGGTCGGCAGCTCGGTGATCAACTGGACGCCGCTCGGGATCTCGATGGTCTGGCCCGCCTGGACGTTGTCGGGGTTCTCGATGTCGTTCAGCTCGACGATCGCGGGGACCGGCACGCCGAAGCTCTCGGCGATGATCGCCAGGCTCTCGCCGGGCTTGATCGTGTAGAAGATCCGGTCGGTGCTGATCGTGGTGGTGGTCGTGGTCGTGGTCGTGGTGACCTCGATCGGGGGCAGCGTCGTGAACGCGCCGTCGTCGTCGGAACCGCACGCGGCGACGAGCACCGGTGCGGCGAGTACGACGAGGGGGAGCACGATCAGTCGGCGCATGAGGACCTCACCACCGTAGTCTCACGGCCGATGGGAACCCCGAGCGCCCCCGATCGCGAGTACGACGTCGACGCCGACGGCGTGCGCATCGCCGTCCACGAGTGGGGCCGCGAGACCGACCCGGTGCTGATGGTCGTCCACGGCGGTTTCGACTTCGCCCGCACGTTCGACGTGTTCGCACCGATGGTGGCCGCCGAGGGCTGGCGCGTCGTCGGCTGGGACCACCGCGGCCACGGCGACAGCGAGCACGCCGCCCTCTACTCGTGGGAGGCCGACCTGCGGGACGCAGCTGCCGTCTTCGACCACGTCGCACCCGAGCGTCCCGTCCCCGTGATCGGGCACTCCAAGGGTGGCGCGCTGCTGATCCAGCTCGCCGACGCACAGCCGTTCAGGATCTCGTCGCTCGTGAACCTCGACGGCATCCCCGCTCGTCGGCCGGTCCCCGACGTGGCCGAACACGAGCGAACGAAGATGCTGTCGAGCGAGGTCACCGGATGGCTCGACCACCGGCGTGCCACCGCCGGCTCGAGTCGCAGGCCCGGGACGATCGACGAGCTCGCCCGCCGGCGCGGCCGGATGAACCCGCGGCTGACACCGGAGTGGCTGCGCTACCTCGTCACGGTCGGGGCGTACGAGTCGGATGACGGGTGGCGCTGGAAGATCGATCCGAGCATGCGGATGGGCGGGTTCGGCCCGTGGCGGCCGGAGTGGGCGCTGATGCGTCTGCCCGGACTCGGCGTGCCGTTCCTCGGCGTGCTCTGCACCGAGGTCGAGGAGATGGGCTGGGGCACGCTCCCGCAGCACGTCGAGCGGTACCTGCCACCCGGTGGCCGGGTCGAGCTGATCCACGAGGTCGGGCACTTCATGCACATCGAACGTCCCGAGCTGGTGCTGGAGATGGCGCTCGAGCACATCGGTGGGGCGACGTGAGCGCGCCGGACGAGCCACACGACGCGCACAGGGTGACCGTGCTCGTGCACAACCGCGTGGAGTTGGCCCTGCACCACCTGCGCGAGGGCGAGGGTCGGCCGCTGCTGCTCCTGCACGGGCTCGGTGAGACCGCGCCAGCAGCCGTACCGCGCTGGCTCTCGACCTGGTCCGGCCCGGTCGCCGCGCTGGACTTCACGGGGCACGGCGCGTCCACCGTGCCGCGCGGCGGTGGGTACACGTCGGAGATCCTGCTCGGCGACGCCGACACCGCGCTGGCCGAGCTCGGCGAGGTGACGGTGCTCGGGCGCGGCCTCGGCGCGTACATCGCCCTCCAGCTCGCCGGTGCGCGACCCGACCGTGTCGTCGGCGCGGTGCTCACGGACGGTCCCGGTCTCGCCGGCGGCCCGAGCGAGCCGACGTCGCAGAGCATCTTCTCGGTGCCGAGCGACGGCCGTACGCCCGACCCGTACGCCCTCGTCGAGCTCAGCCGCGACCTGCGACCGCCCGACTACGCCACCGCGTTCGTCCGCCTCGCGGTGCAGGGGTCGACGCTCGACGAGCCGATCGCCGTGGCCGC
>SKSP01000077.1 GCA_007122945.1 Ilumatobacteraceae bacterium
CGGGTCGAACGGGTCGAACGGCGACGGCGCCGAGCTGTTGGCCCTCGCCGATCGGGTGGTCGCCCAGGCCGCACCGGGCGAGCAGGTCGAGGCATTCGTGTCGCGCGGCGGCGAGACCGAAGTGCGCGTGTACCAGGGCGAGGTCGAGCACTTCGTCTCGGCACAGGCCGAGGGGATCGGCATCCGGGTCGTGCGTGGCGGCCGCACCGGGTTCGCCTACGCCGGCACGCTCGACGAGCGCTCCGTCGACGAGGTCCTCGCCGAGGCGCGCGACAACCTGACGTTCGGCACCGTGGACGAGTTCGCCGGGTTGGCCGACCCCGACGGCGTCGCGGTCACCGACCAGTCCCTGTGGGACGACGCGCTCGCCGAGTACGCGACCGACGACAAGATCGAGCTCGCCCGTGAGCTCGAGCGTCTCGCCACCTCGTTCGACCCGCGCGTGCGGGTCGACGACTCGAACTACGCCGACGCGTCCGCCGAGGCGGCCGTGGCCACGACCACCGGCATCCGCACCTGGGGCCGCGAGAACGGCTGCTACGTGAGTGTGTCGACGCTCGCCGACGACGGCGACGAGACCCAGAGCGGCTTCGGGTTCAGCGTCGGTCGCACCCCCGCAGCGTTCGATCTCGAGAAGGCCGCCCGCGACGCGTCCGACCGGGCGACCCGCCTGCTCGGGGCGACGAAGCCGGCGAGCCGTCGCCTCACGATCGTGTTCGACCCGATGGTCACCGCCCAGTTCCTGTCGGTCGTGTCGGCGACGCTCAACGGCGAGGCCGTGGTGAAGGGCCGCAGCCTGTTCCGCGACCGCCTCGGCGACGAGGTCGCGGCGTCGATCCTGACCCTCGTCGACGACCCGACCGACCCGCGGGCCTACACCGCGACCGAGGTCGACGGCGAGGGCCTCGCAGCGCGTCGCAATGTGCTGATCGACGACGGCGTGCTGCGCCAGTTCGTGCATTCGTCGTACTCCGGCCGGCGGGCGGGCGCGGCGTCGACCGGCAACGCGGTGAGAGGCGGGTTCCGCGGCACGCCCGGTGTCGGCGCGCTGGCGTTGCAGCTCGTGCCGGGCACCCGCTCCCAGGACGAGATCGTCACCGACGTCGACGACGGCCTGCTCGTGCAGAGCGTCAGCGGCATCCACTCCGGCGTCAACCCGATCAGCGGTGACTTCTCGACCGGCGCCGCCGGTCTGCTCATCCGTGACGGCGAGGTGGGTGAGCCGGTGCGCGAGTTCACGATCGCCTCCACGCTGCAGCGGATGCTGCACGACGTGGTCGAGGTCGGCGGCGACGTCGACTGGCTCCCGATGCGCGCCGCGGGTGTGAGCCTCGTCATCCGCGACGTCACGATGTCCGGCGCCTGACGCGCCGCCCCATCCCGCCGCCCCACCCCCTCTCGAATCGTCTCGCTGCCTCTCGAATCGTCTCGCTGCCTCTCGAATCGGCTCACCCCGCCCCCCTCGTGGTCGATTGGGCCGATGCGGGGTCGGGGTACTACCGTTCGCCCGACTCAGGTACGGGAGGGTGGCACGATGCGAGAGGGAGTTCGTGCGCGCTGGGCCGCGCTCGGTGCGGCGGTCGCGGTGTCGCTGGGAGCCGGTGGACTGGGGGTCGTCCGGGCGTCCGTCGCCGTCGAGAGCACGTTCGTGGCGGTGACACCCGCCCGCGTGCTCGACACGCGGACCGCACTCGGCTTGCCCGGTGCGATCACGTCTCCGGTGGGCGCGAGGGTCCAGATCACCGGGGCGATCGCGCGGCCGGGCGGGTCGACGGCGATCGTCGTGCCATCCGGCGCGACCGCGGTAGTGCTGAACGTGACCGCGGTGCAACCCGAGGCCGCAGGCTTCTTGTCGGTGCGGCCGGACGGCACGTCGGGGCCGCCGGAGACGAGCAACCTCAACTTCGAGGCCCGCGCAATCGTCCCCAACGCCGTGACGGTTGCGCTGCCGCCGAGTGGCGCGATCGAGGTCACCTACGACGCGTTCGGTACATCGGGACCCACGACCCACGCCCTCATCGACGTCACCGGCTACTACGTGGCCGGGAGCGGTGGCGCCACCGGCCCTGCCGGTCCTGCTGGTCCTGCTGGTGCCACCGGTCCTGCGGGGCCGGCCGGGCCACCGGGCGCTGACGGTGCCGACGCGTTCACCCCGGCGCGGGTCGTGCACGTCGCCCACGACGGGACGCCGGATGGTTCGAACGGCGCCTTCACGACCGTGGCAGCGGCGCTGGCGTCCATCACCGACGCGTCCGCGTCGAACCCCTACGTCGTGCGGATCGGTCCCGGAACGTTTCCGGGCCACGTCGTCTTGAAGAGCCACGTCGACATCGAGGGCTCGGGCCGCGGCGTCACGACGCTGACGTCGAGCGGTGGGAACAACGCGGGCTTTGCGACGATCCGGTCGTCCTTGCCGGGCGTGGTCGCCGAGGTGCGAGACCTCACCGTGGTGACGACGGGCGGCACGTACGCCACGGGTGTGACCTTCTCGAACGCTTCGAATGTCCGACTCACCAACCTGTCGATCATCGTGCAGGACACCTCCGTCGGCGCCGGGATCCTGAACGGCGTCTCGTCCGGTCCGACGATCACCGATGTCGATGTGCGGGTGGAGGCGGCGACCAACACGACGGGGATCGACAACAACTTCGGGTCGTCGCCGCTGCTCGTCAACGTCGATGTCGAGGCATTCGGCGCGACGTCGAACAACCGGGCGCTCCGGAACAACAACGCGTCCTCGCCCACCGTCCGCGATTCGTCGCTCGTCGCGGCGACCGCCGTGGAGAACCTCGGCGACTTCACGATCGCGCAGATCGCCAACACGTTGATCGACGGTGACCTCGTCAATCTCGGCGACGGTTCCGAGATCCGGTGCTTCTCGACCTTCCGCGCCAACTTCCAGGTGCGGACCTGCCCGTAGCGCTCTGCGGCCCGCCGGACTCGGCTGCAGATCGTCGCGGCAGCTGCGACGTTCAGCAGCCGAGACGGGTCCGAGTCGGGCGGGTGGTGTTCAGCGTGCGGCGAGGGCAGCCGCGAGGGGGCGGCAGGTGATGCCGAGGGTGGTGGCGCGGGTGGCGTCGAGGACGACCCGGCCGGGGCGGTCGAGGCCGGACTCGGCGATCGTGGCGGTGGGCACCGCGGCCGGGTCGCGGCCGACGGACGCGGCCACGCGGCGGGCGAACGTCGCCCGGTCGACGGGATCGGGTGCGACCACGTGGAGCGGGCCGTGCACCCCGTCCCGACCGACCCCGGGCCGGGCCGCGAGCTCGACCACGGCGGCGGCCACGTCGTCGACGTGGGTGAAGCAGCGCACCTCGTCGGTGAAGAACGCCATGTCGACCTCGCCGTCGAGCACCCGGAGCACGTCGGCCTCGCACGGTGCCGAACCGTCTCCCGCGTACATCAGCGACGTCCGCACCATCACGGCGCTGGGGCACCGCTCGGCGACGGCGGCCTCGGCGGCGGCCTTCCACCGGCCATAATCGTGCACCGGGGTCGGCGGGTCGTGCTCGGTGTACGGCTCGGGGCGGCCGGCGAACAGGGCGTCCGTCGAGAGGTGGACGAGGCGGGCGCCGACCCGATCGGCCGCCGCGGCGACCACGGCGCTGCCGTCGACGATCGTGTCGCGCTCGTCCTTGCGGTAGGCCAGATGGGCGATCGCGGCCGGCGCGATCTCG
This sequence comes from Ilumatobacteraceae bacterium, assembly GCA_007122945.1. GTDB lineage: Bacteria > Actinomycetota > Acidimicrobiia > Acidimicrobiales > Ilumatobacteraceae > SKSP01. The sequence continues at coordinate 3,678 of SKSP01000077.1, forward strand.
TCGACCCAGCGGTCGACCGCCGCCGCACTCCGCACGTCGAGCTCGGTCGACGACGGTGCAAC
>SKSP01000322.1 GCA_007122945.1 Ilumatobacteraceae bacterium
CGACGATCACCGTCGCTCCGGCTGGCAGTTGGTAGCGGGCTGCGGGTGGTCGGTCGGTGCGTTGATGTTCGTGGATGAGCTTGTGGACGGTGTCGGACGTGATCCCGGTGTCGCGTTCGAGTACTCGGGCGGCTTTCGCCGACGGCGCGACCCCGAACACGACACGACCGTGCGCCGCGAGGTCGACCGCGGCGGCGCGCAGCGTCCGGGTCTTGCCGGTACCGGCGGGCCCGGTCGCGAGCACGAGACGATCCTGACCGGCGACGGCCGCGGCGACGGCGGCCTGCATGACGTCCAACTCGGCGGCTTGGACCGTGTCCGACGGGGCTGGCTCCGGATCCTGCGCGGCGGTGGCCCAGGTGAGGACCCACTCTTCCTCGGCGAGCACTGCATTCGAGGTGAACGACGGACTGGTCGGTTCCAGCCAGACCGATCGGCCATCAGAGCTGCGCCGTGTCAGGTCCGCGCCGGTCGGGTCCAGGTCGACGCACGCGCCGATCACCTCGGCGCACGCCTGCTCCAGCCATGTCGCCCACCGGGTGCCGTCGAGTCCGGGGACCGGTGGTTGGAGGTCGCAGATGGTGCGCATCACGTCGGCACGGGTCCAGGTGGACCCGCGGACCGAGAGCGCTTCGACCACGGCGGCGACGGTCAGCGGATCGGGTTCGACGGCTCGCTCAGCCCGGACGGCCCGGGTGACCTGGTCGGCGTCGAAGCCGAGCGCTGCGCTCTCGTCTCGCCACCGTGTCCGCAGATCGGTGACACCGGTGCCGGTCTTGCGGCCACGAGTGTCAACCGCGGCTTCGCGGGTGAGCGCGGCGCGTTCCCATCGGGTCGGGTCGCGCCCTTCACGTTCACGGAACTCGTCGATCTTCGCGTCGAGCGCGGTGTTGACCTGATCGGTGCGCTTGGAGAACACCGCCGACAACTCCGCTGGCATCCCTGCGAGCTCGGCCTGACCGTTCACGACCGGCGTCCACGCCACCCCGAACCGGCCGGTCAGCTCGGCGCGCAGCACCGCCTGGTAGATGCCACCGAGCATCCGCTGGTTCCGCTTCAGGTAGCGGGCATCCAAGGCCAACCAGCGACCGTCGGGGGTCTGCACCTTGGCCGACACCACGGCATGAGTGTGTAGTTGCGGGTCGTCCAACCGTGACGTCGTCTGGCGGAACACCACCAACGTCAACCCCTGGCTGTCGGGATGCAACCGGCGGCCGTTCGAACGCACCCGTGTGGTCGACCCGAACCGTTCCAGATGGGTGAGCGCCGCAGCCACGGCGGTGTCGTGTGCTGCGAGCAGTGCCGGGTCGCCGGTGAGCGCCCACCACACGCTCACCGACTTCGGCGCCGAGAACGTCGCGTCGAACCCGGCGACCGCCCGCACCGTGCGCCCATCGGCAGTGACCCGGTCCACGAGCGCGCCGCCGAGCTGGCTACCCGACATCGGATCGAACCCCGACAACAACAACTCGAGCGCCTCGGCGTCGATCGTCCCGGTCAGACCGAGCGCCGCGGCCTGATCGCCGGTCCATACGCCCGGGACCTCGCCGGGCGCGTCGACGAGATACTTCGTGTAGTAGCCCGCCGTCGCAGCCGCCGATGACGCGTACAGCGTCGTCACCCGCAACACCGCGAACTCCCGAACTTCATCCCGCGGCCGCCAGCGGGCACTTGTCTGATCTTCTCGGGTTGCGTCGCGACACGGAGGTGGTTCATCATCGCGGTCACCTACGCCGAGAACAGCTGCGGGTCGGTGCCAGGTCGGCGCGTCGTACGCCGCGCCTTCGACGGGATCGACACCGGTGGTTCGGCGACCGATGGCGCGTGCCGCGGGGCTCGCGGAATCGGCCAGGTGATCGGGGCGCCGAGGAGTTCCTCGAGCCGGACACGGGGGACGCGGAGCTGCCGCCCCACCCGAACCGTCGGCAGTCCATCACCGTCGGGACGGCGTGCGAGCTCGTACGCCGCGGTGCGTCCGATTCGGAGCACAGCGGCGGCTTCGTCGACGGTCAACAGGTCCGGTGGACCCGCTGACTCGGGCTCGTCGGGGACACGGAAATCGCGCTCCATACCCCTACATCCACCCTGAAACGGGACCCCTACATCCACCCTGAAACGGGCTGCGCGTTCCAACAAATCGCGTCAGCGCAGGTCAGCGACCTGACGCCGCGACGGCGGTCAGGGTCCCATCGGATCGTTGTCGGTCAGCTGCTCGACGGGGCGACCGGCACCGCACGCCGCCGAGCGGATGGGTCGGAGTCGCCCTCTTGGTGCTCGTCAGGGACGGTCGAGTCGTCGGATCAACGCTGGGACCGCGCTGGTGGCAATCTCCCAGACCTGATCGAGATCGACGCGGTGGTAGTGATGCGCGAGCAGGATCCGGAGTGCTGCGATGTCGCGCCACGCCACGTCGTCGTGACGCGACTTGAAGTCCTCGGACAAGGTGTTGCTGGCTTCTCCGATGATCTCGAGCAACCGCTCGGCTGCCCGCGCGTGCAACGGACTAGCTCGAAACGCTTCGTGGCCGACACGAGTGACCTCGGCGAGCTCAGTCGCTGCATCGAGGATGTCGGCGACACGCTCGTCGTCGTTGCGACTCACAGCGGCACGGCCTCGCTCCGGATGTGGTGATCTCGCTCCTTCAGCCCGCCGACCGACACCACGTCGACCGGGGTGCCGAGCAGCGCTTCCAGCTCCTCGATGATGTGGAGGAGGTCGAACAGCGAGCTTCCCTCCTCGAACTCCACGAGGAAGTCGATGTCGCTGTCAGTTCGTTCGTCTCCGCGGGCGACGGAGCCGAAGACCGAGACCGATCGGCCGCGGTGCCGACGCACGATCTCGAGGATCTCGAGTCGATTCGACTCGACGAGACGCATGCGCTCTCCCATGGCCAAGAAACTAGTGCCGAGTGCCAGCGGCACTGCCGAGGTTCCTTCGAGTCGTCTCAGCTGCCAGCTCGAACTACGACGAGGACCGACGGCTGGCGAGACGCTCGACCACGGCCAGTTGGCTGTTCGGCAGTACGTGCGCGTAGGTGTTCATCAACATCTCGGGGCTGTGGCCCAGTAGGTCCGCGATCGCTCGGAGCTCACCGACGTCGGCGGCGTTGCGCACCATGTGGGTGGCTGCGGTGTGCCGCAATCCGTGCGACGTCAACCGCGGCAGGCCGAGCTTGTCGACGATCCGCGCGAGCGCCCGGTCGTAGCTGCGCGGCAGCACCAACCGGCCGGTGCGGGTCGCGAGGATCAGGTCCTGATCGTCCCACTCCTCGCCGGCAGCGAGCCGTTCGGCGGCCTGTTCGGCCCGACGCCGCGCGAACACGCGCATCGTGTCGGCGTCGATCGGGATCGTCCGCCGTGACCGCTCGTTCTTGGCGTTCCCCCACACCGCACCTTCGTTCGTCGCCACCACGCTCTCGTCGATGCGCAGCGAGCACGCCTCGGTGTCGAGGTCGTCCCAGCGCAGCGCGAGCACCTCGCTGCGTCGCAAGCCGTACAGGACGCCGAGACGGAAGGCGATCGCCCATCGATGCTCGGCGGTCGCCGTCAGGAAGCGGTCGACCTCGTCCTCGGTCCACACCGGCGCGTCGGACTCGACCACGGGCTTGGCGACCGTGCGCGGCAACCCCACCCGGGCTGCCGGTGAACGAGGGATCAACCCCTCGTCGACGGCCTCCGCCAGCGCCGCCCGCAGCACCGTCCGGCAGATCTGC
>SKSP01000552.1 GCA_007122945.1 Ilumatobacteraceae bacterium
CGAGCACACGGCCGGTCGTCCCGATGATCCTCGACATCCCGTGGGCACTCGCCCTCGCGTGCGTGCTGATGGCCTTCGTCGGCGCGGTGGTGCAGGGCACGCTCGGCATCGGGCTCGGCATGGTCGCCTCCCCGATGCTCGCGCTCACCGATCGGGACTTCATCCCCGGGGCGGTGCTCGTGGCGGTGCTGCCCCTCACGATCGGCGTGGCGATCGGCGAGCGGGCGTCCGTCGACCGGCGGGGCGTCGGCCTCGCGACGGCAGGTCGGCTCCCCGGCGTCGTCATCGGTGCGGTCGCCGTGGCCTGGACGGGGCCGCGCTTCCTCGCCACCTTGGTCGGCGTCTCGGTGTTGCTCGCCGTGGTGGCGTCGGTCGTCAACGTCCGCTTCATGCCGACCGACCGGGCGGTGTTCACGGCCGGGTTCGCCTCGGGTTTCACCGGCACCACGACCGGGGTGGGCGGCCCGCCGATCGCACTGACCTACCAGCACGGCGACCCGACGGTGATGCGTTCGACGATCTCGGCGTTCTTCACGATCGGGTCGATCATGTCGATCGCCGCGCTGTGGATCGCCGGTTCGATGACGTCGCGGCAGTGGGAGCTCGCGGCGCTGCTCGTCCCCGGCGTGATCGCCGGGTTCGTCGTCTCGGTCCGGTTCGCCCGGGTGCTGCGCGACGAGCGCGCCCGGCTCGGCGTGCTGGCGTTGTGCGCGGCGTCGTCGATCGCACTCCTCGTCGAGGAGTACGCGCTCTGAGCACGCACCGCCACCACCGGTTCCGCGTCGGATTCGTCATGTCAGACCCCCTCGAAGTTGATTCAGTTTCTCTAGGGTTCGGGGTGATGATGGATGCTGACGACGAGTTCACGTACACGCCGTTGTTGCCGCTCGGGGCGGACGCGACGCCGTACCGGTTGGTCACGACCGAGGGGGTCGACACGGTCGAGACGGCGGCGGGGACGTTCCTGCGGGTCGACCCGGCGGCGATCACCCGGCTGACGGCCGAGGCGATGTTCGACATCGCCCACTTCCTGCGGCCCGGCCACCTGCAGCAGCTGCGGAACATCCTCGACGATCCCGAGGCCAGCCCGAACGACCGGTTCGTCGCCACCGACCTGCTCAAGAACGCGGCGATCGCCGCCGGCGGGGTGCTGCCGATGTGCCAGGACACCGGCACCGCGATCGTCAAGGCCAAGAAGGGCCAGTTCGTGCTGACCGGGGGCGGCGACGAAGCGGCGATCGCCCGCGGCGTGCAGCAGACCTACCTGACCTCCAACCTGCGCTACAGCCAGCTCGCGCCGCTCACGACGTACGAGGAGCGCAACACCGGCACCAACCTGCCGGCCGAGATCAAGGTCGCCGCCGTCGACGGCGACGCCTACTCGTTCTTGTTCATGGCCAAGGGCGGCGGTAGCGCGAACAAGAGCTACCTGTACCAGGAGACCAAGGCGCTGCTGAACGAGGACCGCCTCCTGCCGTGGCTGTTCGACAAGCTGCAGTCGCTCGGCACGGCCGCCTGTCCGCCGTACCACCTCGCCGTGGTGATCGGCGGCACGTCCGCCGAGTTCGCCGTCGAGACCGCCAAGCTCGCCTCGGCGCGCTACCTCGACACGCTGCCGACGGAGGGGTCCGAGCTGGGCCACGGGTTCCGCGACCTCGAGCTCGAGGCGAAGGTGCTGCACCTCGCCCAGACGACCGGCATCGGCGCCCAGTTCGGCGGCAAGTACTTCTGTCACGACGTGCGCGTCGTCCGCCTCCCCCGGCACGGGGCGAGCTGCCCGGTGGCGATCGCCGTCTCGTGCTCGGCCGACCGTCAGGCGCTCGGGAAGATCACCGCCGACGGCGTGTTCCTCGAGGAGCTCGAGCGCGACCCGGCGCGGTTCCTCCCCGAGGTGACCCACGACGACCTCGAGGACGCAGAGGTCGTGCACGTCGACCTCACCCGGCCGATGGCCGAGATCCGCGCCGAGCTGTCGAGGTACCCGGTGCGCACCCGGGTGATGCTGACCGGACCGATGGTGGTCGCCCGCGACATCGCCCACGCCAAGATCGCCGAGCGGCTCGACGCCGGCGAGGCGATGCCCGACTACCTGCGCGACATGTGCGTCTACTACGCCGGGCCGGCGAAGACCCCGGAGGGCTACGCGTCCGGCTCGTTCGGGCCGACCACGGCGGGCCGGATGGACAGCTACGTCGAGAAGTTCCAGGCCGCCGGCGGCAGCTTCGTCATGCTCGCCAAGGGGAACCGCTCACGTCAGGTGACCGAGTCGTGCGCCGCCCACGGCGGCTTCTACCTCGGCTCGATCGGCGGCCCGGCGGCCCGCCTCGCGCTCGACAACATCACCGCCGTCGAGGTGCTCGAGTACCCCGAGCTCGGGATGGAAGCGGTCTGGAAGATCGAGGTGGTCGACTTCCCGGCGTTCATCGTCGTGGACGACAAGGGCAACGACTTCTTCGAGCAGGTCCGCGCCGAGGCGACGGCTCCGGTCAGCGTCCGCTGACGTCGGTCGGTGCGGTCGGTGCGTCCGGTCCGCCCGACCCGGCGGCGTCGTCGATGGCCCGTCGGACCGCCCCGGCGAGATCGTCGAGACGGTACGGCTTGGTGAGCAGGGCGACGTCGGCGTCGAGGCGGCCGTGGTGCACCATCGCGTCCTCGGTGTACCCCGAGGTGAACAGCACCGGCAGACCGGGCGCCGCCCGACGCGCCGCGTCGGCGAGCTGCCGACCGTTCATCCCCCCGGGCATCACGACGTCGGTGAACAGCAGCGCGAACGGTCCCGCGTCGCGCAGCAGGGCCAGCGCGGTCGGGCCGTCGCCCGCCTCGACGACCTGGTAGCCGAGGCCGCGCAGCTGGGCGGCGACGACGTCGCGGACCAAGTCGTCGTCCTCGACGAGGAGCACCCGCTCGTTGCCGCCGGGGCGGACCCGCGGCGCCGCTCTCGGGGTGTCCGTCCCGGTCGGCGCATCCGTGGCCGCCCGAGGCAGGTGGATGGACACCGTCGTGCCGTGTCCGGGCTCGCTCTCGATCAGCGCGTGGCCGCCGGACTGGGTCGCGAAGCCGTACACCATGCTGAGCCCGAGCCCGCTGCCGCGGCCGCTCGGCTTGGTCGTGAAGAACGGTTCGAACGCACGCCGAGCGACCTCGTGCGGCATGCCGGCGCCGTCGTCGGTGATCGAGATGGCGAGGTACGGCCCGGGCTCCAGGTCGGGGACGGAGGCGACGCACGCGGCGTCGAGCTCGACGTTGGCGGTCTCGATCGTGAGATGGCCACCCTGGGGCATCGCGTCGCGGGCGTTGAGGCACACGTTGAGGACCGCCGATTCGAGCTGACCGGCGTCGACCATCGCCGACCACGGGTCGGCCGCGTGGCGCACCTGCAGCTCGACGTCCTCCCCGAGCGTCCGGCGCAGAAGCCCGGTCAGCCCGTCGAGCAGGCGGGCGACGTCGACCACTGCGGGGGTGAGCGGCTGGCGGCGCGCGAACGCGAGCAGGCGACCGGTGAGCTCGGAGCCCCGTCGGGCGGCGGCGCTGATCATGTCGATCGACGCTCGGAGATCGTCGGGGTCCGGCCCGCTGCCCGTGTCCAGGTCCTCGGCGAGCAGTTCGACGTTGCCCGTCACGACGGTGAGCAGGTTGTTGAAGTCGTGCGCGACGCCGCCGGTGAGCCGACCGACCGCCTCCAGCCGCTGGGTCTGGGCGAGCTGCTCCTC
>SKSP01000179.1 GCA_007122945.1 Ilumatobacteraceae bacterium
GGCCTGGTCCCCGGGTCGGTGGCCGGCGACGACGACCCGACGCCCGAGGGACTCCCGCTCCGGTTCGCGCGCGATGTCGAGGGGGGCGCCGACGGCGATCCCCAGGGTGGTGATCCGCCCGATCGCACCGGCGGGTCGGGCCGGTAGCGTCGACGCTGCATGTACCCGAAGGTCGATCCGCAGCCCGATCTCCCCGAGCTCGAACGGGCGGTCCTCGCCGACTGGGAGGCCGACGACACGTTCCGCCGGAGCGTCGAGGCGCGCCCCGCGGGGGAGCGCGGCGAGAACGAGTTCGTGTTCTACGACGGTCCGCCGTTCGCCAACGGGCTGCCGCACTACGGTCACCTGCTCACCGGGTTCGTCAAGGACGCCGTGCCGCGGTACCGCACCATGAAAGGCGAGCGCGTCGAGCGGCGGTTCGGCTGGGACTGCCACGGTCTGCCCGCCGAGGTCGAGGCCGAGAAGGAGCTCGGGATCTCCGGTCATCCCGCGATCAACGCGTTCGGTGTCGACAAGTTCAACGAGGCCTGTCGCACGAGCGTGCTCCGCTACACGAGCGACTGGGAGGACTACGTCACGCGGCAGGCGCGCTGGGTCGACTTCGAGAACGACTACAAGACGCTCGACCTCGACTACATGGAGAGCGTCATGTGGGCGTTCAAGTCCCTCTGGGACAAGGGCCTGGTCTACGAGGGGTACCGGGTGCTGGCCTACTGCTGGCGCTGTGAGACCCCGCTCAGCAACACCGAGACGCGCATGGACGACGTCTACCGCGACCGGCAGGATCCCGCGCTGACGGTGTGGTTCGAGCTGGAGACCGGCGAACGGGTGCTGGCCTGGACGACGACCCCGTGGACGCTGCCGTCCAATCTGGCCCTGGCCGTCGGGCCCGACGTCGAGTACGCCGTGATGGAGGAGCCCGACGCCGACGGCACCGCTCGGCGCTACGTGATCGCAGCGGCTCGCCTCGACGCGTACGCGAACGATCTCGCCGACGCGACCCGGGTCGACACGGTGTCGGGGCGCGACCTGATCGGCCGGCGCTACCGCCCGATGTTCGACTTCCTCGCCGACACCGACCGCTTCGGCACCGAGGACGCGTTCGTCGTGCTCGGTGCCGATTTCGTGACGACCGACGACGGCACCGGCGTCGTGCACCTCGCGCCCGGGTTCGGCGAGGACGACCAGAACGCCTGCAACGCGGCCGGCATCCCGACGATCTGCCCGATGGACGAGCACGGCCGCTACACCGCCGAGATCCGCGACTGGGTCGGCGAGCACGTCTTCGACGCCAACCCGGCCGTCATCCGTCACCTGAAGGACGCCGGTGTCGTCGTGCGCCACGACACGTACGACCACCCGTATCCGCACTGCTGGCGCTGCGCCGAACCGCTGGTGTACCGCGCCGTGTCGTCGTGGTTCGTGCGGGTGACCGCGTTCCGCGATCGGATGGTCGAGCTCAACCAGCAGATCCGCTGGGTGCCCGAGCACATCCGCGACGGCAGCTTCGGCAAGTGGCTCGAGAACGCCCGCGACTGGTCGATCAGCCGGAACCGCTTCTGGGGATCGCCCATCCCGGTGTGGGTGAGCGATTCGCCGGAGTACCCGCGGGTCGACGTGTACGGATCGCTCGCCGAGCTGGAGGCCGACTTCGGGGTCACCGTGAGCGACCTCCACCGCCCGGCGGTCGACGAGCTCACGCGCCCGAACCCCGACGACCCGACCGGCAGCTCCACGATGCGGCGCGTGCCCGAGGTGCTCGACTGCTGGTTCGAGTCCGGGTCGATGCCGTTCGCCCAGGTCCACTACCCGTTCGAGAACGCCGACTGGTTCGAGCACCACTATCCCGGCGACTTCATCGTCGAGTACATCGGCCAGACGCGCGGGTGGTTCTACACCCTGCACGTGCTCGCGACGGCGCTGTTCGACCGACCGGCGTTCGCCACCTGCGTGAGCCACGGGATCGTGCTCGGCGACGACGGCGCCAAGATGTCGAAGTCGAGGCGCAACTACCCCGACCCGATGGAGGTCTTCGACCGCTATGGGTCCGACGCCATGCGCTGGTACCTGCTCTCGTCGCCGCTGTTGCGCGGCGGCGACTTCGCCGTGAGCGAACAGGGGCTCCGCGACACCGTGCGCCACACCATCTTGCCGCTCTGGAACGCGTGGTACTTCCTCACGCTCTATGCCAACGCGGCCGACACCGGCGGGACGTTCCGGACCGACCAGACCGACGTGCTCGACCGGTACCTGCTCGGTGAGGTGCACGCGCTCGTGCGCGACGCCGGGGACGCGTACGATCGCTACGACCTCTACGGAGCGTGCGCGACCATGAGCGCGTTCGTCGAGACGCTGACGAACTGGTACATCCGACGCAGCCGCGACCGCTTCTGGCAGGGCGATCAGGATGCCATCGACACGTTGCACACGGCGCTCGTGACGGCCTGTCAGGTGGCGGCACCGTTGCTCCCGCTCGTCACCGAGCACCTGTACCGGGGTCTCACTGGCGCCGACAGCGTGCATCTGACCGATTGGCCCGACCCGGCGACGTTCCCGACCGACGACGACCTGGCGCGCGGCATGGCGGGGGTCCGATCCGCGTGTACGTCGCTGCTGTCGCTGCGCAAGTCCGAGGGATTGCGCGTTCGGCTGCCCCTCGCTCGCGCCGTGGTCGCGACGCCCGACGCCGACGCTCTGCGCCCCCATCTCGACGTGCTGCGTGACGAGCTGAACGTCAAGGAGGTCGTGTTGACCGACGACGTCGACGCGTACGGTCACCGCCAGCTCACGCTGCACCCCAAGGCGCTCGGTCCGCGCCTCGGCGGACGGACCCAGCAGGTGATCGCCGCCCACAAGCGCGGTGACTGGTCGGTCGACGGCGACCGGGTCGTCGTCGGGGGCGTCGAGTTGCAGCCCGGCGAGTACGACTTCGCGCTCGTGGCGACGACGGACGGAGCAGCCACGACACTCGGTGGCACCGGTGGTGTCGTGCTCCTCGACACCGAGGTCACGCCCGAGCTCGAGGCCGAGGGCATCGCACGCGACCTCATCCGTCAGGTGCAACAGGCTCGCCGCGACGCCGCACTGTCGGTGAGCGATCGGATCTCGCTGCACCTCGTCGCCGATGCCGCGACGGTCGCCGCCTTCGAGGCGCACCGGGATCTCGTCGCCGGTGAGACCCTCGCCGTGAACACCACGACCGAGGTCGCCGATGTCGCCTCACCGGTCGTGACCGTCGCCCTGGAACAGGTGGCTGCGGGCTAGAGTCCGGCGTTCACGTTCGCCAGGAGGTGCCCATCGTCATGGCCGCAGCAGCCCGCACACCCGCCAAGAAGTCGCCGGCGAAGAAGTCGGCGGCCAAGAAGACGGCGTCCGCGAAGCAGGCGCCGGCCAAGAAATCGCCGGCCAAGAACTCGACGGCCAAGAAGACAGCGGCCAAGAAGACAGCGGCCAAGAAGTCGCCGGCGAAGAAGACAGCGGCCAAGAAGTCGCCGGCGAAGAAGTCGGCGTCCGCGAAGAAGACGGCGGCCAGGAAGTCGCCGGCGAAGAAGTCACCCGCGAAGAAGTCGCCGGCCGAGAAGTCGCCGGCCGAGAAGACGGCGGCCGAGCAGAAGGCCGCACCGGCGAAGAAGACGACGTCGGCCACCACGACATCTCCCCGTTCCACCAACAATCAGACCCCGAGCAACGAGAAAGGCATCGGCA
>SKSP01000002.1 GCA_007122945.1 Ilumatobacteraceae bacterium
ACATCGACCCCGAGACCCAGCCCACCGACTTCGGCACCGTCAAGGTCGATCCCGACGGCGTCACCGCCATCCTCTACTACCGCGACTGCGACGGTCGCCGCCAGTTCGTGTGGATCCGCCAGGAGCCGCCCGAGGTGATCGCCTCCCTCGCCCTCGACGACATCCGGACCCGCCTGCTCGAACAACCCGTGCCCGACGTGTCGCCGATGTCGCGGGGGATCGTCAATCTCGAGACCTGGCTCGCCGTGGACGACCCGGGGGCGCAGTCGGTCACGGCGTCGATCCCGGGTCTGTCGGTGACCGCGACGGCGGTCGTCGCGTCGACGTCGTGGACGTTCGACGACGGAGCCGCGCCACCCGTCGAGGTCGTGTGCGACGGGCTCGGGGAGCCGTGGAGCCCCGCCGACGGCGATCGTCCGGCCCCGTGCGGGCACACCTTCACCGGCGCCACCCGTGCGGAGGCGCCGTACACCGTCGCCGTGCGGGTGACGTGGGACGTCTCGTGGGCGGCGTCGAACGGGGCCACCGGGACCCTCGCCCCGATCGTCAGCGACGCCGCCGAGCTCACCTACCCGATCGACGAGATCCAGACCATCGGCACCCGCGGCTGACCCTGACCCGGGGTGCGACACCCCTTCGTCATCATGGGGGCATGGATCCGGTCAACTCGCTCGACTTCGCCTCCGCCGCCCGCACGCTCACGCGGGCGGCCCGGCGGCGCGGGCTGGTGGGGCCGAGCTTCCGGTGCCCGCCCCGGCTGGTCGGTGTCGATCGCAGCATCCGCCGCCGGGGCAACGGCGCCGTCGTGTCGGTCCGCCTCCGTGGTCGCCCGTGGCCCGCTGTCCTCGCCGACATGGTGGAGGGGGTGGTGGCCGCCAACCGGTTGGGCCCGCCGCAGGCCGATCGGCTCCGGGCCGAACTGTGGGAGTCGCTCGGCGTCGGTGCCACCGGTGCCCCCGGTGGCTCCGGTGCCCCCGACGCCGCAGCCGACACGCGGGTGGCGTGACGACCGCGGCGCGCGGTGCCGGGTGAGGTCGCGTCAGAGCTGCAGGCTCTTGATCTCGAGGAACTCCTCGAAGCCGTGCCGGCCGTACTCGCGGCCGACCCCCGACTGCTTGTAGCCGCCGAACGGGGCGTTCGGGTTGAACGCGCCGCCGTTGACCTCGACCTGACCGGTGCGCATGCGGCGGGCGAACGCCGTCGCCCGGTCCTTGTCGGCCGACCAGACCCCACCGGCGAGGCCGTACACGACGCCGTTGGCGATCCGCACGGCGTCCTCCTCGTCGTCGTACGGCATGATCGCCAGCACCGGGCCGAAGATCTCCTCCTGGGCGATCGTCATCTCGGGGGTGACCTCGGAGAACACGGTCGCCTTCACGTAGAAGCCGGTGTCGAGACCCTCCGGCGCGCCGAGGCCCCCGGCGACGAGCTTGGCGCCCTCGTCGATGCCCGTCTGGACGTAACCCTGCACGCGATCGCGCTGGGCGGCCGAGGCGAGCGGTCCGAGGTGCACACCCTCGGCGAACGGGTCGCCGACCACGGTCGCCTCTGCCGCGGCGCCGGCGACCTGCTCGGCCTCGGCGAGGCGGTCGCGGGGCACGAGCATGCGGGTGAGCGCGGAGCAGGTCTGGCCCGAGTTCAAGAACGCCTTGCCGACGCCGTCGCGCACCGCCTTCTGGAAGGCGCTCTCGTCGAGGTCGTCGAGGAGCACGTTGGCGGACTTGCCGCCGAGCTCGAGGGCCACCTTCTTGATCGTCTCGGCGCCGAGTTGGGCGACGCTGCGGCCGGCGCGAGCCGAACCGGTGAACGACATCATGTCGACGTCGGGGTGGGCCGACATGGCCTGGCCGACGGTCGGGCCGTCGCCGGTCACCATGTTGAACACCCCCTTGGGGAGCCCGACCTCGTCGACGATCTCGGTCAGCACGAACGCGTCGAGCGGCGCGACCTCGCTCGGCTTGAGGACCACGGTGCACCCGGCCGCCATCGCGTAGGCGACCTTCGCGGCGATCTGGTGCAGCGGGTAGTTCCAGGGTGTGATGCAGCCGACCACGCCGATCGGTTCGCGGACGACGAGCGACGTGCCGACCTGCTCTTCGTAATCGAAGCTCTCGGCGATCGCGGCGGCCTGGTTGAAGCTGTTGATCGGCAGGCCGACCTGCACGAGCTGTGACAGCCACTTCGCCATGCCGGTCTCGCGGGTGATCAGCGTGGCGATCTCGTCCATGCGGGCGGCGAGGGCGTCGCCGATGCGCGACATGAACTTGGCGCGTTCCTCCACCGGCAGGCCGGCCCAACCGTCGAACGCGGCCTTGGCGGCCGCGACGGCGGCGTCGACGTCGGCGGCCGACCCGGCGGGGACCGTCGCCATCACCTCCTCGGTGAGCGAATCGATCACCTCGATGGTGTCGCTCGAGGTCGAGGCCACCCAGGCCCCGTCGATGTAGATCTTGTCGTGGTCGGTCATGTGCTCATGGTGCCAGACCTCCCCGCGTGGGGCGTCGTCGTGCGTCGTCGGGCGTCGTCGCGAACCGTCGCGCTCGTCCGGTCGTCCCCCGGTCGAGGGTCTTGCGTCGGCATGGACCGGCGCGCGTGTCGCCACTCCAGATCCGGTGTCAAGATGCCGACAACAATGACTGTGGAGACGGCGGCGGCTGACATCGATGAACTGACCCGGCGCGTCCGGACGGCGTTCACCAGTGGGCGTCTGCCCGAGGCCGTCACGTTGCTCGACGAGGCCGACCGCTTCGAACTCGACGAGGAGGAGCGGCTCCGTTTCGCCCGGGTTCGCGCGGTGACCCTCAGTCGGGCCGGCCGCAACGACGAGGCGCTGGCGGCGATCGAGGGCGTCGCCTCGGCGTGGATGGAACGGGGCGACCGCTGTTCGGCGGTGAGCGTCTCGTCGATGGAGGCCTACATCCACAACATGCTCGGCCAACTCGACGAGGCGCTCGACGTCGGCGCCTGGACGCTCGTCGTGTTGCGCGAGATCGACGCACGCGACGGCGGTGAACGTGTCCGGACCTCGGGGCACGGGCCGCTGCGCGATCCCCACCTGTTGCTCGCCACCACCCGCAACACGCTGGGGCTGATGTTCCTCGACCTCGAGGCGGTCGACCTGGCGATCGCGGAGTTCACGCGGGTGCTCGAGCTCACCGGCGACGACGACCCGGTGATGGTGGGCATCGCGCGCGGCAACCTCGCTTCGGCCTATCTCCGCAAGGCGCTCCGTCGTCGCACGAGCGACGGGCGGATCGAGGGCGCCGAGGCCGAGCTCGCTTCGGCCGAGGAACTCGCGCGCACGATGCTGGCCTCGGATGCGCCGCCCCGCCGGCTCGTCGAGGCGGCGTCGATCCTCGCCGCCGTACTCCTGTACACCGATCGCGACGCCGAGGCGGCACAGGTGCTGCAGGACCATGTCGAGCACGAACACCTCGTCGACGATGCCCGGGCGATGGTCGACTGGAACCTGCTCTGGGCGCGTTCGCATCGGGTCGCAGGTCGCGCCGACGAGGCCCTGGCGCGGGTCGAGCGGTCGATCGAGCTGGCGGGGCGTTCGGGGGACCGCATCGCGATCTCTTTCGCTCGACGGGAGCGGTCGCGCGTCCACGAGGCGATGGGTGATCACCGGGCGGCCCTCGACGACCTCCGGCTCGCCGATGACGACTCTCGCGAGCTGCGGTCCGGCCGGTTCGAGGCGCT
>SKSP01000177.1 GCA_007122945.1 Ilumatobacteraceae bacterium
AGGTCGGCGCCCAACCGCTCGACCCGGTCGATCACGCACGTGAGATCGCTCGTCGCGTAGTTGAACCCGCCGGTGCGGGCCTGGATGATGAGCGGGAGCGGCTCGCCCTCGCGGTTGGTGAAACCGGGCGGGAACACGACCTTGGCGCCGTCGCTGTCGGTCAGCAGACCGCCGGCGTCGAGCCGGTCGATGGTGGCGTCCATCAGCGGCTGGTAGAAGCTCTCGCCGACGATGTCGCCGTCGGTCAGCAGCACCCCGAGCTTGGCGTAGACGGTGTTGAAGTACTCGGTCGACATGGCGACCAGCCGCTCCCACAGCTCACGGGTCCGCTCGTCGCCCTGTTGCAGGAGCACCACCCGTTCGCGCGACCGGGCCTGGAACTCCTCGTCGTCCGCGAACTTGGCGTTGGCCTGCTTGTAGAAGCCGTCGAGGTCCCCCTGCGAGAGTCCCTCGGCGGCGGCGTCCTCACCGATGTCGAGGAGGTGCTCGATGAGCATCCCGAACGGGCGGCCCCAGTCGCCGATGTGGTTCTCGCGGATCACCCGGTGCCCGAGCGTGTCGAGCAGCCGGACGAGGGCGTCGCCGATCACTGTCGAGCGGAGGTGCCCGACGTGCATCTCCTTGGCGACGTTCGGCGCCGAGTAGTCGACGACGACCGTGCGGGGCGTGGCGGCCGCGGGCACGCCGAGCCGGTCGTCGGCGGCGACGGCGCCCAGCTCGCGGGCCAAGAAGTCGTCGCGGAACGAGAGGTTGACGAACCCGGGCCCGGCCACCTCGATCGAGCTGCAGACGTCAGCGAGCGCGCCATCGGCCTCGATCCGCTCGACGATGCGGGTCGCCAGCTCGCGCGGGTTGGTCCCGAGCCGCTTGGCGAGCGGCAGTGCCCCGTTGGCCTGGGCGTCGGCGTGCTCCGACGGCCGCACGACCGGGTCGACGCCCGCGGGCTCACCGGCGACGGTGCCGAACACTGGCCGCAGCAGCTCGGTGACGGTGACGATCGGATCGGCCATGGCGCCGACCATTGTTACCCCGTGATCGCCCCGCACCTGCGATTCACGTCGGCACATCTCACCGCCGACGTCGGATGTGCCGACACGAATCACGGAAGGGTGGCGAGCGGGTGGTCGGGTCGGCGAACCGCTAGCCTCGGCCCTCGCCCGCCCTCGTAGCTCAGGGGATAGAGCATCGGCCTCCGGAGCCGTGTGCGCAGGTTCGAATCCTGCCGAGGGCACCACCTGGAAACAGGCGTCGAGCTGGGCCAGCGGATCGACGTGCGGTCGGTGTTCGTGCCGATGCGGAAGACTCGTGCTGTGCGCAGGCAGTACCACTTCTGGCCCGGCGTCGATGGACTCGACGCGTGGGATGTCGACCGGTTGATCGAGCTCAGCGCGTCCTTCGTCGAGGAGGAGGTGTCGGTGCGCGCCATCTGGGAGCTCGACACCGTGTACTGGTTCGACGAGTCACAACCGGCAACCGTACGCGCGGTGATCGACCACATCCGCCTGATCGAGGAGGTCGATGTGTCGTTCCCCATCATCCTCGGTCCCGACGGTCGGGTCATGGACGGGATGCACCGGGTCGCCCGGGCGATCCTCGACGGGCGCGACATGGTGAACGCCGTCAGGTTCACCGAGCTCCCGGATCCCGACTTCAGGAACTGCCACCCCGACGAGCTCCCGTACGATTCCTCGTGCTGATGCCCGGCGGACGGAGGACAGGTCTACGGAGGCTCAGCGTCACGACGCATGTCCTCGCTGGACACCGGCGAACCACTTGACCTTCGACTCGGGTCGAACCCGTACCATCCGACCATGCACGGGTCAGGGATCCACGACACCGGATGCCGCGCCGGATGTCGGGCGGGGTACCGGATCGGAGAGGTGAGCGAACGGACGGGGATCGCCCCGACCACGTTGCGGTTCTACGAAGAGACCAGCGTGGTCCCTCGGGCCGCACGCGACGCGTCGGGCTACCGGCGCTACACCGATCGGGACGTCGCTCGCCTCCGGTTCGTCGCACGGGCGAAGCAGCTCGGCTGCTCGCTCGACGAGATCACGGCGCTCGTCGAGCACTGGGAGGCCGACGACTGCTCGACGGTGAACGCGGCGCTCCGGACGCTCGTGAGCGCCAACCTCGCCCAGCTCGGCCGGCGGATCGTCGACGAGAAGGCGCGCGTCCGCGAGCTCGACGCGGTGGCGGGAGCGCTCTCGACGATCACGAGCGACGGGCCGTGCGACGAATCGTGCGCGTGCGCCGTCGCGGTCGCGCCGGCAGCACCTGCAGCACCGGATCGGCCCGTCGTCGCGTGCACGCTCACGGCCGATCGCATCGACGACCGGGTCGACGAGTGGCGCACGGTGCTCGACGGTGTCCGGGCGCGAACATCGGTGCCGGGTGGGATCCGACTGACCTTCGAATCCGACGCTGCGCTCCCCGAGGTCGTTCGGCTCGCGGTCGCCGAGCAGTCGTGCTGTTCCTTCCTGGAGTTCACGTTCACGATCGACCACCGCGGCCCTGCGATGGAGGTCGTCGCGCCCCCGGACGGGCGTGCCGTGGTCGAGATGCTGTTCGGCCCTGCCACCGGCGTTCGGGAGACCCCTACTGAGATCCGACATCACGATGCAGCGCGGCGGTCCGACGCGCGCCGTCGATGATCTGGCGCAGCTCCACGATCTCGTCTCCTTCGACCGTGAACGCATGAGCGAATGCGGTTCCTCGGCGTCGAGGTTCACCCGGAGGGCGGTCGAGGCCTCCGACGCACGTATCCAGCCGACTCGGCCAGCAGGTCGGTCAGCACGGTTCGGTACCGCTCGTCAGCAAGTTCCGCGACGGCGAGCCCCGCGGCTCCGAACCAACCGAGCCGATCGTGCTCGGCCGGGGCGGCGTTCACGACCCGCCCGGTCCACGTCTCGAAGCGCCAGACCATCAACTCGAACGAGTTCTCGTCGTCGACGAGACGCCACGACGGTTCCGTCGGCACGACGCCGACGTCCACACCGAGCTCCTCCATGAGCTCGCGCCGAACGGCTTCGCACGGGTGCTCGTCCACCTCGACGTGCCCACCCGGCAGATCCCAGACGTCCGGGAACCACCGACGCCGGGGTTCTCGATGGCACAACAGGACCCGGCCGCCGGCGAACAGCGCGCCCGCCACGACGAGGTCCCGACCCGCTGGTGGGTCGTGGAGAGGACGTCTGCAGGTCACGGTGCAAGGTCACGGTGCCAGATCTGGCCGACGAGGTCGTGACCGAAGCTGTGGTGGGGCTCCTCCTGGACGAGCACGAACCCGGCGGCCTCGTAGATCCGGCGCGCCGACACGAGCACGTCGTTGGTCCACAGCAGCATCTGGTCGAACCCCTCGTCGGTGGCGAAGCGGATGCATTCCTCCACGAGGCGCGCCCCGACGCCGAGGCCGCGCGCCGACTCGTCCACGAGGAGCAGTCGCAGTTGCGCGGTGGATGCGTCCCGTTCGACGCACAAGATGCAACCCACGGCCTCGCCGTCGAGCTCGGCGATCCAGGCGCTCTGACGGCGACCCTCGGCGGCGGCATCCACGTAGTCGGCGACGATACGCGCCACGAGCGCTTCGAAGGTCTGGTCCCAGCCGTACTCGGCCGCGTACACCGCTCCGTGCCGGGCGACGACCCACCCGAGATCGCCCGGCAGCGGTGCTCTCAGCAGCAGTCCATCCG
>SKSP01000230.1 GCA_007122945.1 Ilumatobacteraceae bacterium
GGTCGAGCGTCCGCCGGAGGCGGCGCAGCGAACCCGACTCGAAGCCCTGCAGCACCGGTGAGCCGGGCAACACGTGCACCGCGTCGCCCCACGCCGACGGCACGACCGCGGCTCGGACGGCAGCGGCGGTCGGCTCGTCGTCCAACAGGTCGGCGACCGTCGCCGGACCGGCCGCATCGGGCCCGTCGGGCCCATCGGGCCCACGCCCCAGCACCCACGTGCTGGCCGCCTGGGGGTCGAGGTCGGCCACGAGCACCCGGTGCCCGGCGGCGGCGGCGGCGGATGCCAGCCCGAGTGTGACGGTGGTCTTGCCGACCCCGCCCTTTTGGTTGACGACGGCGACCGTGCGCATCATGGGACCATCGTGCCACGCGGCGCCCGACCGGGAGCCAAGTATCCCAAACCTGTCGGGAGCATCCGCCCGCATGGCGGGGACGCCGGGTAGGCTCGCCCTCAATGTCAGTTCACTAGTTCGTGGGAGCCCTGTCGTGAAGAAGGGTCGTCATCGCCGCTTCGAAGAAGCGCGCAAGCTGAAGCAGTCCGGTCCCGGTGCGTTCGACCTCGGGTTCGGCGACCGCTCGTCCGAACGGTCCTCCGAGGAGGACGAGTACGCCGCGCTGGCGGAGAAGTACGGCGTCGAGTTCGACGACGACGACGAGCACGACGACTGACGACGGCGAACCGCTCCGGGCGCCCCTTGACGGCGTGCCCGCCACTTCCGTACGATCGTCCTGCCGTTCGACGTGGGTCGACGGCGTTGCACGGAGGGGTCCGCCATGTCCAATCTCGATCTCGCCCGAGGGCTCTACGACGCGTTCGGCCGGGGCGACCTGGACGCCGTGCGCGCCGGTATGGCCGCCGACGTCCGTTGGGTCGAACCCGAGTCGCTGCCCTACGGCTCCCAGGTCGGGTTCGACGCGATCCTGCAGAACATCCTCGCGGTGGCGTTGGCGCAGGTCGAGGGGTTCGCCACGCGGCCCGAGGAGTGGATCGACGGCGGCGACGTCGTGGTCGTCCTCGGACGGTACGCCGGTCGCAGCGTCGTCACCGGACTCGACCTCGACGTCGCGTTCGCCCACGTCCTGCGGTTCCACGAGGGCCTGCTCACCGAGTTCTGCGTCCACGCCGACACCCATCGGTGGTTGCAGCTCACCGGCGACGCCGCCGTGGTCGCGAGCGGCTGACCCGCGCCGCCGTCACCGGACACGTCAGCCGCGGCGCACGGCCGGATGGGGGAGGGGCACCGCCGCGGGCCGCTCGAGCACCTGCACCATCAGGTCGTAGACCTCCTGGCCGATCAACTCGACGATCTCGTCGCGGCTCGCCCGGTACACGGGCTCGGCACCGACGAACGCGTCGGGCGTCTCGGTGCACCACCAGTGGAAGTCGTCGCCGCCCTCGCCCCAGTCACGCCGCTTCCACTCGCGCAGCCGCGAGATCACGTGCCCGTGGTCGTCGGTCGAGTGCTCCAGGCGGATCGGGACCTGCCAGCACACGTTGGGCTTCCAGTCGAGCGGTCGCTCGTCGGCCTCCGCGGCGGCGATGTGCAGCGCACAGCCGACGCCTCCGTCGAACCCCGGGCGGTTCAAGAAGATGCAGGCATCGTCGACCAGGCGGGTGACGGTGGTCGGCGCGCCGTTCTCGTCGTCGTCGCCCGGCCGCAGGAACCCACCTCGCGTCGCCGTCGCGTGGAACTGCATGTGACGCGGTTCGAGTCGCACGAACGCCCGCACGACGGTCTGGACGTCGTCGTCGTCGACGAAGTGGGCCCCGAAGCTGCAACAGCCCTGTTGGAGTTCGGGTGCGGCCTCGTCGAGCACACCCTGACATCCCTCGCCGTAGATGCAGCGGTGGTTCGACCGGAGATACGTCGCGTCGAACATCCAGGTGCGGTGTTCGCCCGGATCCTCGATGCTGATCCACTCGTGCGGGTCGAGGTCGTCGAAGGCGCCCGGGCTCACGGCGGCGCAGGGTACCGGGATCGGTAGGCTCGGCGCGGAGATGACGAGCACCGGACCCCGCACGATGAGCGCCGACCAGCTGCGCGACTCCTTCCGTGACTTCTTCGCGGCCAAGGCCCACACGGTGGTGCCCTCGGCGAGCCTCATCCCCCACGACCCGACGGTGCTGTTCACCGTGGCCGGCATGGTGCCGTTCAAGCCGTACTTCGTGGGCGACGAGACGGCGCCGTACGCGCGGGCGGTGAGCTCGCAGAAGTGCGCACGCGCCGGCGGCAAGCACAACGACCTCGACGACGTCGGTCGCACCAAGCGTCACCTCGTGTTCTTCGAGATGCTCGGCAACTTCAGCTTCGGCGACTACTTCAAGGAGTCCGCCATCCCCTGGAGCTGGGACCTCGTCACCGGCGACCCGGAGAGCGGCGGGTGGGGCCTCGATGGCGACCGGCTGTGGATCACCGTCCACGAGAGCGACGACGAGGCCGAGCAGATCTGGCACGACGTGGTCGGCGTGCCGATGGAGCGCATCCAGCGCCTCGGAGACAAGGACAACTTCTGGCAGATGGGCGAGACCGGCCCGTGCGGGCCGTGCAGCGAGATCCACATCGACCGCGGGCCCGACTTC
This sequence comes from Ilumatobacteraceae bacterium, assembly GCA_007122945.1. GTDB lineage: Bacteria > Actinomycetota > Acidimicrobiia > Acidimicrobiales > Ilumatobacteraceae > SKSP01. Next base: position 2,584 of record SKSP01000230.1, read on the forward strand.
GGGCCCGAGGGCGGGCCGCTCGCCGATCCAGCGGGCGATCGGTTCATGGAGTTCTGGAACCTCGTCTTCATGCAGTTCGACCAGGCGGCCGACGGCACCCGGACGCCGTTGCCGAGGCCGTCGATCGACACCGGGGCCGGCCTCGAACGCATCCTCACCCTGCTCCAGGGGGTCGACGCCGTCTGGGAGACCGACCTGATGCAGCCCCTGCTCGACACGGCCTGCTCGCTGACCGGCCGCTCGTACCGTCCGGGTGACTACGACGACCGCGACAGCTTCGCGATGCGCGTCCTCGCCGAGCACGCCCGCTCGGCGACGATGCTGGTGAGCGACGGGGTGTTCCCCTCCAACGAGGGTCGCGGCTACGTCCTGCGGCGCATCCTGCGGCGGGCGGTGCGCTACGCCTATCTGCTCGGGACCGAGCAGCTCGTGCTGCCGCGCCTGACCGACACCGCGGTCGAGGTGATGGGCGGCGCGTACCCCGACGTCGCCAAGCAGCGCGACTTCATCCTCAACGTGCTCACCAAGGAAGAGGAGCGCTTCCGCCACACGCTCAAGACCGGTCTCGGGATCCTCGACCAGGCGCTCGCCGACGAGACGGAGACGCTCGACGGCACGACCGCGTTCACGCTCCACGACACGTACGGCTTCCCGCTCGAGCTCACCCAGGAGATCGCCGGCGAACGCGACGTGGGCATCGATCTGGCGGGCTTCGAATCCGAGATGTCCGCCCAGCGCGAGCGTGCCAAGGCGGGCCGGAAGGAGAGCGGCGTCGACGACTCGCGCCTCGACGCGTACCGCGAGCTCGTCGAGCAGTTCGGGGTGACCGAGTTCGTCGGCTACACCGACGACGAGACCGAGGCGCGGGTGCTCGCCGTGCTCGACGGCCCGGACGGGTCGGGCACCGTCGAGATCTTCTGCGACCGGACCCCGTTCTACGCCGAGAGCGGCGGCCAGATCGGCGACACCGGCACGATCACCGTCGAGGACGACGGGCAGGTCATCGGTCGGGCCGAGGTGCTCGACACGACGTTCGCGCTCCCGAACCTGCGCCGCCACACCGCGCGCGTCACACAGGGATCGATCTCGGCCGGCGCCAC
>SKSP01000025.1 GCA_007122945.1 Ilumatobacteraceae bacterium
GACAACGGTCACCGCTACGTCGAGGCGTACCTCGCGCTGCCGGCGGCCGGCTTCGTGATCGTGCCGCTGAACGCCCGACCGGCACCCGCCGAGTTGACGTACATCTGCACCGACGCGGGCGTGCGCGCCCTGCTCACCGACCGCGACGTCCCCGCCCTCGACGACCTCGTCGAGCACGTCGTGCGCGTCCCCGGCGGCTACGAGGAGCTGGTCGGCGACGGGCCTCCCGGCTCGACCGCGGACGTCCTCACCGACCCGTCGGTGACGCCCGACGACATCGCCGGGCTGTTCTACACCGGCGGCACGACCGGGCCGGCGAAGGGTGTCGTGCTGACGCACCGCAACCTGGTGGCGAACATGTGGAACACGCTCACGAGCTGCACGATGACCCCCGACGACCGCTACCTCGTGATGGCCCCGATGTTCCACGCCGCCGGGACGGTCGCCGTGCTCGGGTGCGTCGCCCTGGGTGCCACCCAGGTGACCGTGCCGGCGTTCGAGCCGGCCCTCGTGCTCGACACGATCGAGCGCGAGCGGGTGACCGTCACGCTCGCCGTCCCCACGATGCTCGCCGCGATGTGCGAGGAGCAGCAGCGGGCGCCGCGCGACGCCTCCTCGCTGCGGCTGCTGACGCACGGCGCGTCGCCGGTGGCGGTCGAGACGCTGCGACGTTGCCGCACCCTGTTCCCCGACACCGCCCTCATCCACCTCTACGGTGCGACCGAGCTCGCTCCGCTCGCCACGGCGTTCGCCGACGAGCACCTCCACCTCGACGGCCCGCGGGCGCGCTCGTGCGGTCAGGCGGTGCTCGGCTGCCGGATCGAGGTCGTGGGTGACGACGGCTCGGTCCTCGAACGGGGCGAGGTCGGCGAGGTGGCCGTGCGGGGCGACAACGTGATGGCCGGGTACTGGAACAAGCCGGAGGCGACCGCTGCGGCGCTGCGCGACGGCTGGTACCACTCCGGCGACCTCGGTCGGCTCGACGACGAGGGCTACCTGTTCCTCGTCGACCGGGCCAAGGACATGATCGTGACCGGTGGCGAGAACGTGTACTCGTCCGAGGTCGAGCAGGCCCTGATGGCCCACCCCCAGGTGCTCGAGTGCGCCGTCTTCGGTGTCCCCGACGACACCTGGGGCGAGGCCGTCGCGGCAGCCGTCGTCCTGCGCGGACCGGCGACGGTCGACGAGCTGCGCGACCACTGCCGCGCGCACATCGCCGGGTACAAGGTGCCCAAGCGCATCGACCTGATCGACGGCGCGTTGCCGAAGTCGGCCGCCGGCAAGATCCTGAAGCGCGAGCTGCGCGAACCGTACTGGGAAGGGCGCGACGAGCGCGTCGGCGGGGCCTGAACCAGAGAGAGGAGCCGACGTGCACGTCGAGACCCATCTTCCGCTCGGCAAGGTCGACCCGGGCATCCGCGAGACCGAACGACCCGTCGACGTCGCTCGCGTCCACCACGACGCCGAGCTCGTCGAGCGGCTCGGCTTCGACGGTCTCGTCCTCACCGAGACCAAGGAGGACCCCTTCGTCGTGATGGCGATGGCCGCCACCACGACCGAACGCATCGCGCTGACGACCGCGGTGGCGATCGCGTTCCCCCGGAGCCCGACCGTCACGGCGATGACCGCGTGGACCCTCCAGCGGGCCAGTCACGGCCGGTTCCGGCTCGGGCTCGGCACGCAGGTGAAGGGCCACGTCGAGCGTCGCTACGGGGTGCCGTGGCACCCGCCCGGCCCGTGGATGGAGGACTACATCGCGGCCGTGCGAGCCGTGTGGACCTGTTGGCAGGAGCGGACGCCGCTCGACCACCACGGTGAGCACTACGACCTCACGTTGATGAACCCGCTGTTCGACCCGGGGCCGATCGAGCACCCCTTCCCGCCGATCCACCTCGCCGCGGTGAACGCCCACATGGCCCGGGTGGCCGGCCGGCATGCCGACGCCGTCCGTCCGCACCCGATCTGCACCCGCTGCTACATCGACGAGGTCCTCCGGCCGGCGGTGGAGCGCGGGGCCGCCGACGCCGGCCGCGACGCGGGCACGATCGGTGCGGTCGCGTCGCCGTTGATCGTCACCGCGCGCACCGACGCCGAGCTGGCCGAGCGGGTGAGTGCGGTCCGTTCGCGGATCGCCTTCTACGCCTCGACCCGCACCTATCGGCCCGTGTTCGACCTGCACGGATGGAGCGACATCGGCGAGCACCTCTCGGTGCTCTCGCGCCAGCAACGGTGGGGGGAGATGGAGCAGCACGTCACCGACGAGATGGTGCACGAGATCGCGGTGGTCGCGCCGTACGACACGATCGCCGAAGCCGTCGCGACGCGTTACGCCGGTGTCTGCGACACCGTCGAGTTCTCGATCCCGGTGGAGTCACCCGACGACGAGATCCTGCTCGCCGAGATGGTCGCCGAGATCCGGTCGCGCTGAGAACCCCTCCTTCCGGTGCACGGCTACGATCGGCCCATGCGCGCCGGGGGGCCAGGAGCGACACCGGACACCACACCCGACACCACCGCCGCGATCACGCCCGCGGAGGTGGCTCGGGCGTTGCACGACCGCGACCCGTCGGCCGAGGGGTTCGGGATCCGTCTCGTCGAGGCCGACGCCGGCCGGGCGGTGGTCGAGATGACCGTCGCACCGTGGATGTGCAACGGTCTGGGCACCTGTCACGGCGGCGTCGTGTTCACGCTCGCCGACTCGGCGATGGCGTTCGCCAGCAACGGTCACGGTGAGGTCGCCCTCGCCGTGGCGGCCAGCATCGACCTGCTGGCACCGGTCCCCCTCGACGCCGTCATCCGGGCGACCGCCACCGAGGTCGAGGTCCGTGGCCGGACCGGCATCTACGACGTGGTCGTCGAGCGCGCCGACGGCGACGCCGCGGGCGACTCGGCCGGTGACGTCGTCGCCGTGTTCCGCGGGCGCGTCCGACGGGTCGGCCGTCCCGTCCTCGGATCCGACGACGGGAGCGAACGATGACCGCCCGCACCTGGGGCGACCTCGACGACTTCCAGGCGTTCCTCGACGCCGACGGCATCGTCGAGGCCGGCGACGCGATGCCCGACGACTACCGCCGCGAGGTCTTCCGGTTCATCGAGCTGCACGCCAACTCCGAGCTGATGGGCGGGCTGACCGAGCGCGACTGGATCCCGAAAGCTCCCGGTCTGCGGCGCAAGATGGCGATCATCGCCAAGACCCAGGACGAGATCGGCCACGCCCACCTGCTCTACATGGTGGCCGCCGACATGGGAGTGAAGTCCCGCGACGAGATGCTGACCGACCTGTTCGCCGGACGCAGCCGCTTCCACAACGTGTTCCACTACGCGGCCGTCACGTGGGCCGACCAGGTGGCGATCGCCTATCTCGTCGACGCCGCCGCGCTGATCAGTCAGCAGGCCGTCTTCAAGGTCTGCTCGTACGGCCCGTACCGGCGGATCCTCAAGCGCATCGTCGCCGAGGAGGGCTTCCACATGCGCCACGGCGAGGAGATGCTGCTGACCTTCGCCGAGGGCACCGACGTGCAGCGCCGCATGTTCCAGGAGGCGCTCGACCGGTGGTGGTTGCCCGCGCTCCAGCTGTTCGGCCCGGACTCCAAACCCGACGACGAGCTGATCCGGTTCCGCATCAAGTCCGAGCCGAACGAGGTGTTGCGCGACCGCTGGGTCCAGAAGTACGCCCCGTTGC
>SKSP01000192.1 GCA_007122945.1 Ilumatobacteraceae bacterium
CACCCCCACCCCCCGTCCTGTCTGCCGGAACCGACCGAGGTGAGTCGATCGGCGCGGACGGTTCGGGGGGTGGCTGTGAACCGTCTGCCGCAACCGACTCACTCCGGTCGATCGGCGCGGACAGGATGGTGGTGACGGGGAGGTGGGCGATCTCGGCGACCAGCCAGTCGACGAGGGGGCGGTGGGGGCCGGCGACGGCGGCGAGTCCGCCGAGGGTGTCGGTCGCCTCGTGGAGCGTGACGTCGTGGCCCCGGATCGCGGCGACCCGGGCGGTCTCGATGCCGGCGGGACCTCCACCGATCACCGTCACCCGGCGGGGACGCTCGGCGGGGGCGTACCAGTCCGGGTCCTCGGTCTCACGGCCGCTGGTCGGTTCGCCGACACACGTCACGATCGGGTTGCGGGCGTCGCGCACCTGGCAGGTCTGGTTGCAGCGGGTACACGGGCGGACGCGTTCGGCATCGCCGGCACGCACCTTGGCGACCAGGTCGGCGTCGGCGATCTGGGCCCTGGTCATCTCGACGCCGTCCGCCACCGGCGCCTCGCTCCCGTTCGGCACACCCGGCGCGTCGTACCCGCCGAGGGCCCACTCGGCCTGGCCGACCTCGATCACCGAACCCTGGAGGAACACGGGCACGTCGACGGCGTCGCGAACGGCCCGACACACCTCGACGTTGAAACCGGTCGGCTCGTGGAAGTCGGGCCGGGTCTTCTCGACCGAGAAGATCGAGCCGCGCACCACGACGAGGTGGTCGACGCCGCACCCCACGAGCTCGGCGGCGATCCCCGGCGCCATCTCGGGGGTGATTCCGGCCCACGGTGCCAGTTCGTCGCACGACAGTCGCAGGCCGACGATCGCGCCGGGGTCGGCGGCGCGCACCGAGCCCGCCACGGCGGTGATCACGTCGCGTGCGAACCGGAGACGGTCGGTGCCCCACTCGTCGTCGCGCTGGTTCGTCAGCCCCGACAGGAACTGGCGGACCAGGCTGTGCTGGCCGGCGTTGATCTCGACGCCGTCGCAGCCGGCGCCGACGGCCAATCGGGCGGCGTCGGCGAACCCGGCGACGACCGCCGCGATGTCGTCCGGCTCCATCCACTTGGGCACCTCGCGCGAGTTCACCTCGGGAACCCGCGACGGTGCCCAGAGCGGTGCCTGCGAGTACGCGGACGATCCCTGCCCGCCGGCGTGGTCGAGCGCGGCGAGCACGAGGGCGCCGTGCGGCCGGCAGGCGGCGACCACGTCGGCCCAACCGGACGCGCAACGTTCCGCGAGCGGCGCCCGCTCGTAGGGCCAGTCGGAGGGGTGCACGCTGGCGCCCTCGGCGACGACGATGCCGCACCCACCCCGCGCCCGACGCTCGTAGTACGCGGTGTGACGTGACGTGAAGCGGCGCTCGTCGTCGCCGAGGTTCGTGACGTGGGGTCCGAACATGACCCGGTTGGGCGCGGTGCGGTGACCGATCTGCAGCGGCTCGAGCAGACGCATCAGGGCCGATTCTCGCCCGCGGGCGCCTCGACCGCCCAACCCGCGGCGCCGGCCGCGTGTTCCTCGCGACGCAGGATGCGGCGCACGTTGCCGAGGTGGCGCGACAGGATCAGCAGGCACAGCCCGACGGCCACGCCGAACTCCCATGCCGGGGCACCTCGGATCGCCATCCCGACCCCGGCGGCGACGACGGCGACGATCGAGCCGATCGCGGCCTTGCCGGTGAGCCTGGTCACGACCCACCACAGCACGATGACCGTCGCGCCGACCACGGGGAGCATCACGAGGATCACGCCGCCGCCCGTCGCCACGCCCTTACCGCCGCGGAACCGACGGGTGGCGGGCGCGACGTGGCCGAGCACCGCCGCCGCGCCGAACAGGTAGCCGCCGGCCCGACCGTCGAGCCACAGTCCGGCCCCGGCCGCGATCGCGCCCTTGGCGGCGTCGAGCACGAACACCCACACGCCGCGGCGCCAGCCGAGCGCCCGGGTCACGTTCGAGGCGCCGGGGTTGCCGGAGCCGAACGTGGTGATGTCGATGCCGTGGGCGCGGGCGATCAGCAGCGCGCTGGGGAACGTCCCGAGCAGGTACGCGAGCGGCAGCGCGAGGGCCCACACGGTGGGGACGTCCTCCGGGTCACTTCCGGGTCAGGGTGACCAGCTGGGTCGCCCCGGGGACGGAGGTCGAGGCGCGGCCCGGCTTGGAGTGGTCCATCATCGGTCGCGGCGCACTCGACACGGCCAGGAGCGCGGCCTCGCCGTGGCCCGACACGCACTCGGGGTCGGGTCCGTCGAGCGGGAGCCCGGTGAAGAACTTGGCCGCCATGCAGCCGCCCTGGCAGGCGTCGTAGGACCCGCACGACGCGCACGCCCCGGCCGACTCGGGCTCGCGCAGCGAGGTGAACAGCTCGCTCTCGCGCCAGACCGCGGTGAATCCGCCGGCGTCGCGCACCGAGCCGGCCTTGAACTGGTCGTGGATCACGAACGGGCAGGCGTACACGTCGCCGATCGGGTCGATCAGGCAGACGACCCGACCGGCGCCGCACATGTTGAGGCCCGGCAGCGACTCGCCGAGGGCGTTCAGGTGGAAGAACGAGTCACCCGTGAGGACGTCTTCGCCGTGGGCGAGCAGCCACTCGTAGATCTGCCGCTGCTGGGCGTTCGTCGGGTGCAGGTCGTGCCACGACTCGGCGCCGCGGCCCGACGGGCGGAGGCGGGTGACGCGGAGCTGGGCCCCGTAGCCGTCGGCGAGCGCCTTGAACTCGTCCAACTGGTCGACGTTGTGGCGGGTGACCACCACCGAGATCTTGAACGGGCCGAACCCGGCGTCGGCGAGGTGGTCCATCGCCCGGCGGGCCAGGTCGTAGGAGCCCTCGCCGCGCACGGCGTCGTTGGTGACGGCGTCGGTGCCGTCGAGGCTGATCTGGATGTCGAGGTAGTCCATCGCCGCGAGCCGCCGGGCCTTGTCGGCGTCGATGAACGCGCCGTTCGTGGAGAACTTGACGCCGATGTCGTTGCCGATGGCGTACTCGACGAGCTCGAAGAAGTCACGCCGCACCATCGGCTCGCCGCCGCCGATGTTGATGTAGAAGACCTGCAGGGCGCGCAGTTCGTCGAGCACTGCCTTGGCCTCGTCGGTGGTCAGCTCGCGCGGGTCGCGTCGGCCCGACGACGACAGGCAGTGCACGCACTCGAGGTTGCAGGCGTAGGTCAGTTCCCAGGTGAGGCAGATCGGGGCGTCGAGACCCCGCTTCATCTGGTCAACAAGTGTCGACGCGCTCATGGAGCATCTCCGATTCGCAGAGGGAGGTCAGGGCACCGCAGAACGCCGGCCAGCGGTCTTCTGCGATGCCGCACGACTCGAGGGCGGCGCGCACGGTGGGGTGCTGGTCGAGCGACCCGACGACCCGGACGACGTCGGGGTGCTTCAAGAAGACCAGCCGGCGGGTGCCGTAGTGGTAGGCCAACGCACCGAACGGTTCGGGTCGGAGCGCGACGCGTTCGTGCAGACCGAGCGGTCGGTCGAGCACGGCGAGGCTCAACGCGGCGCCTCAGTAGACGCCGCACATCCCGTCGATCGAGATCTCCTCGTCGAGCAGCTCGTCGTCGAGCAGCTCGTCAGCCGGCGGGGCCGGGGTCTCGTCGGTCGTCGGGTTCGCGGGCGGCGCGCTCGTCGTGCTGGTCGGCGTGCTG
>SKSP01000265.1 GCA_007122945.1 Ilumatobacteraceae bacterium
CTGTTCGTGCACCTCAACCAGAGCTTCGACCTCGCCAGCTACGGCACCGGCGAGAGCCTCGACGTGTTCGTCGCGACCGTCGTCGGCGGCCTCGGATCGCTGTTCGGCGCCGTGCTCGGCGCGACGTTCCTGTGGGGGATCCGCTGGTTCGTCCCCTCCGGCGAATGGCGGTTCCTCGCCTCGGCCACCGGCGTGCTGTTCGTGCTGCTCGTCCTGCCCGGCGGGCTCGCCGGGCTCGCCGGGCGTTGGCGTGACCGCCTCGTCGGCTGGCTCGAGGGGCGGTCCTCGTGACGAGCGTCGCGACCGTCGCCGGGCACATCCGCCACCCGCGCGGCTGGCTCCGAGCCGTCTGCGGCGGGGCGGCGATCTACCCGCTGTTCGTGTTGTTCGGGCTGAACGCCGTCGAGGAGCTCGACCGCACGGCGTTCGGCATCCTGCTGCCCGAGATCCGCGACGAGTTCGGCCTCGACCTGACCACCACGCTCGGCCTCGTCGCCCTCGTGTCGGTCGGGGCGCTCGCCCTGCAGGTCCCGATCGCGCAGCTCGCCGACCGCCACCCGCGGGTGCCGATCATGGTGGTCGGCGCCGTGGCGTGGGCGTTCTTCGCCGGCATGACCGGCCTCGCCACCACCGTCGTGCTGCTCGGCATCGCCCGCTCCGGTTCGGCCATCGGCAAGGCGGTCATCGACCCGACCCACAACTCGCTGATCGCGGACTACTACCCGATCGAGGCGCGCAGCCGCGTCTACAGCGTGCACCGCGCCGCCAACGCGGTCGGGTCGTTCGTCGGCCCGCTCAGCGCCGGCTTCCTCGCCTACCTCTACGGGTGGCGGGCACCGTTCCTCGTGTTCGTCGTGCCGACGCTGGTGTTCGCCGTGCTCGCCCTGCGGCTGCGCGAACCCGTGCGCGGCCACTACGAGCGGGCCGCCGCCGGCGCCGACGACGCCGTCATCGACACCGAGGAGACGACCCCGTCGTTCGCCGAGAGCTGGCGCACCGTGCACCGCATCCCGACCCTGCGCCGGCTCTGGATGGCGCTGCCGTTCCTCGCCGCCAGCCTGATCGGGTTCGTCTCGCTGGCGTCGATCCTCTACGACCAGGTCTTCGGCCTCGACGAGCGGGCCCGCGGCGTGGCGGCCGCGCTGTCGGAGCCGTTCGCGATCGTCGGGCTGGTGGTCGGCGCCCGCATCGCGACGAAGCGCTACCTGGGCGATCCCGCCGGCATGATCCGGTTCCTCGCCTCGATGGCGGTGGCCGCCGCCGTCTGCTCGGGCCTGTTCGCCCTGTCGCCCAACATCGTGGTGGCGGTCGTGCTCAACTGCGTGATCTCGGCGCTGCTCGCCGTGATCGCCCCCGGCCTGCTCACCGCGCTGTCGTTGGCGATCCCGCCGCGCGCCCGCGCCACCGGGTTCTCGGTGGCGTCGCTGTGGATCATCCCCGGCCTCGGCATCCTGCCCCTGATCGGATGGGTCGCCGACACGTGGAACATCCGCGTCGGGATGCTCGCCATGGTCCCGGCGTTCGTGATCGGCTCGCTGATCCTGCGCAGCCTGCACTCCATCATCGGCGACGACATCGCCCAGGTGTGGAGCGCCGCGGCGGCCCGCTCCGAGGCGCTGTACGAGCGGCGGCAGGGGCGCAGCGAACTGCTGCTCGTGCGACGGCTGGAGGCCGGCTACGACGGAGTGCGCATCGTGCACGGCGTCGACCTGCAGGTGCGCGAAGGCGAGATCGTCGCGCTGCTCGGCACCAACGGCGCCGGCAAGAGCACGCTGCTCAAGTCGATCAGCGGCGTGGTCGAGGCCGACCGGGGCGCGGTGATCCTCGACGGCCGCGACATCACCCACGCCCCGCCGAACGAGATCGCCCGACTCGGCATCGTGCAGCTGCCCGGCGGCGCCGCCACCTTCGGCGGGCTCACCGTCGCCGAGAACCTCGACCTCGCCGGCTGGACGTCGGGCCTCGGCCGCAGCGAGTACGCCGCGGCGCGCGACCGGGTGCTTGCCCTGTTCCCGATCCTCACCGAGCGGTTCGACGAATCGGCCGCCAACCTGTCGGGCGGCCAACAGCAGATGCTCGCCCTCGCGATGTGCCTGCTCACCCGGCCCCGGGTGCTGCTCGTCGACGAGCTGTCGCTCGGCCTCGCCCCGGTCGTGGTGGCCGAGCTGCTGCCCGCGCTGCGCGCCCTCGCCGACGACGGCGTCGCGATCATCGTCGTCGAACAGAGCGTCGACCTCGCCCTGCGCATCGCCGACCGCGCCTACTTCATGGAGCGCGGCGAGATCCGCTTCGACGGCCCGACCCGCGACCTCCTCGACCGACCCGACCTGTTGCGGTCGGTGTTCCTCGCGTCCGCCGCGACGGGCACGAACGGCGACGGCGAAGGTCCCGGGCGCGAGCCCGGCCAGGGCGCCGAGGTGCGGTTGCGGACCACGGGCCTCAGCGTGCGGTTCGGCGGGCTGATGGCCGTGGACGACGTGTCGATCGAGCTGCGCGAGGGCGAGATCGTCGGGGTGATCGGCCCGAACGGCGCCGGCAAGACCACCCTGTTCGACCTCGTGTCGGGCTTCACCCGCGCCAGCGCCGGCCGCGTCGAGCTGCTCGGCAACGACATCGGTCACCTCTCACCGTCGGACCGTGCCCGACGGGGTCTCGGCCGGTCGTTCCAGAGCGCCCGCATGTTCCCCGAGCTGCGCGTCTCGGAGAACCTCGGCGTCGCCCAGGCCCGCTGGAACCCCGGCGGAGGCCTGGCCGCCACGGCGCTGCGGCTGCCGATGGCGTTCGACGCCGAGGAGACCATCCGCCGACGCACCGACGAGCTCGTGGAGCTGTTCGGCCTCGACGGCCACCGGCACCTGCCCGTGAGCGCGCTCTCGACCGGGACACGACGCGTGGTCGACCTCGCCGGCCAGGTCGCGCTGCGACCGGTGGTGGTGCTGCTCGACGAACCCTCCGCCGGCATCGCCCAGCGCGAGGTCGAGGCGCTCGCCCCGCTGGTGCGTCGCCTCCGCGACGACATGGGCGCCAGCCTGCTCGTGGTCGACCACGACCTGCCGTTCCTCACCTCGATCTGCGACCGCCTCGTGGCGCTCGACCGCGGCCGGGTGATCGCCGAGGGCCTCCCCGCCGACGTGCTCGCCCACCCCGCCGTCGTCGAGTCGTACCTCGGCCGCCCGATGGAGGCCCACCTGCCCGATCCGCGACCCGAGACCGGCCCCGACCCCAGCCCCGACACCAGCCCCGACACCAGCCCCGACCCCGACCCGGAACCCGAACCGCCCGTCCCCAGGAGGTGACGTCATGCTCCCCGCATCCGCCGAGAACGAGACCGACACGAACCGAAACCTGAAGCGATGGGGACCGATCGGCGCGATCGCGGTCGCCGCGATCGTGGTCATCGCGCTGGTCGTCACCGGCGGCGGCGACGATGACGACGATCCGCCGGCCGCCGACGACACGGTCGACGACGCCGGCGACGTCGCGCCGACCGAGCCCGCCGACGACGACGTCACCACCGACGATCCCCCCGACGCCACCGACCCACCCGACGCCGACCCGCCCGATGACACGGACCCGCCCGCCGAGCCCGGCGACGATCCGAACGGCGACGACGGCGACCACGTCCCGGTGGTGCTCAGCTTCAGCCGGGCCGCCGAGTTC
>SKSP01000190.1 GCA_007122945.1 Ilumatobacteraceae bacterium
AGGAGGGGGAGGTAGGCGACACCGGCGGACTCGCACATCGCCGCACAGGTGCCCCCGCGGTCGACGATCACCGTGACGAGCACCGGGTCGGCGCCGAACGCCCGCACGGCGTCGACGGCCTCCATCAACGACGTGCCACGGGTGGTGGTGTCCTCGGTGACGATCACCCGGTCGCCGCGCTGGAGGGCGCCGGCGATGCGGCCGGGGACGCCGTGATCCTTCGACTCCTTCCGAACGCTGAAGCTGCGCAGGGGGATCCCGCGTGTCGCGGCGACGGCGGCGACGCCGAAGGCCATCGGGTCGGCGCCCATCGTGAGCCCACCGATCGCGTCGGCGCCGTCGGGGATGACGTCGGGGAGCGCCGCGAGCAGCGCGTCGGCCACGAGGAGGATGCCGTCGGGCCGGCACGCGGTCTGCTTGGTGTCGAGGAACCACGAACTGGTCGCACCCGACTTCAGGGTGAAGGTGCCGCGCCGGACCGAATGCGTGAGCACGTGGTCGCGGAGGGCATCGAGTGCAGCGGGGAGCGGGGGGAGCGCGTCGTCAGCGGCCATCGTCGCCGACGGTACCGGGCGAGCGGGGTTCGTCGGGTCCGTCGCCGTCCTCCTCGTCGTCGGGGTGCTGTCGGTCGGGTGTGTGGGGGATCCAGCCTCGGGGTGGTCGCCGGATGCGCCATCCGGTGGGAGTGGCGTTGCGCAGCTGTGGGTTGCGGTTGTGGCGTGGGCAGTGGACGCGTCCGTTGTCGAGGCTGGTGGATCCGCCGTTGGCGTGTTCGTCGATGTGGTCGATGTCGCAGTACTGGGCGGGTGCGTCGCAGACGGAGGGGTGGGTGCAGCGTTGGTCGCGGACTTGGATGGCGTTGCGTAACGCTCCGGTGAAGGTGCGGCGTGGGGAGGTGGTGATGGGCTGGTCGGGTCCGTCGAACCAGATCCGTTCGATGTCACAGCGTGACAGTGTCGGCACGATGCCGAATGCGGGGATGGGGACGCCGGCGAGCGTTTCGCAGAGGTGTTCGGCGGTGTTCATCCCCAACACCAAGATGAGCGAGATACGTGGGGAGCGCCCGGCGTGGTACTCGTCGATGTCCAACGTGGCGGAACGTTGACTCATGAGCACCAACGCATCGGCGCGGCGTTGGCCGGCGGTGCGCGGGCTGTTGGTGTTCTGGTCGTGGTCGTACAGTTGCCGTTCCAGCCGGTTGAGCTCGGCGAGAAACTCTTGTCCGCCCACGGCGGGGAGCAGGCCGTTGAGGTGGACCATGCCGTCGAAGGTGGCTGCGGCACTCAACTGGCGTTCACCGTGCCGCTTCTTCGCCTTCTTCTCGTCACCGTCGGGGTCGTGGTGGCGGATCCAGTTGCGGATCACCCGGCGGGCTTCATCGACACCGATCCCGACACACGCGTCGACCAGGGCCTGTTCGTGCTGGTCGAAGATGTCGGCGCACAGTTTGCGGGCATCGAACATCGCGTCCACACACCCGGGTTGCAGGCGGCCGACGATCACCGCGGCGGCGACCAGGGGCATCGACCGCAACTTGCGGGATCGCCGCACGATCGTCGACGCGTCGGCCTTGGCGATACCGGTCTCGGCCTTCAACCGCGACGCGGGTGACTTGGAGCCGTCACCGGACCAGATCGACCGCGAGTCCCACACGTCGATGGTGGCGTACAACAAGCCGTCCAAGCGGACCCGGCCCCGCAACATGGTGAGGACCCGGGCGTGTAACTCGGCGTCGGTCGCGGATGACAGGTCGTCGGCGGCCAAGGTGTCGAGGGTGTGGTCGAGGACGGCGGCGTCCATACACGAATGATAGCGAACACACGTTCGTGCTGCAACCCCGAGTCGGGGGAATGTTTCGACGGAAACGGTCCTGCGGCCGCCCCAGACAGGCGTCGAACCCGGTGACTGGCTGCCGTCGGGGCGGCGTCAGCCGAGGCCGGCGGTGGCGCGGAGCTCGTCGAGATCGAACGCGTCGATCGGCTCCTTGATGGTCCGATAGCTGAACCGCTGCACCGGACTCGATGAGAACGTGACCTCGAACAGCACCTCGCCATCGTCGTCGACCTCGGTGAACGTCGGGCCCGGCACCGCACCCCAGTTGATGACGACGCCACCGTCGGGCTGCAGGCGAGCGCTGCCGAGCGCACCCGAGTTGTCGCCGTTCGCCCGTCGCTCCTGACGAACCAGGCGAGCCGTGCCCGCCGATTCGTCGATCTCGTACTCGACGTAGCGGGCAACAGCCGGCGCGGTCACCGGCGCCCCGAACGGGAACGGCGTGCGGTTGTCGAACAGCGTGACGTTGCCGTTCGCGAGGACTTGGACATCGTGCTGGCGGAACGGGCGGGTCGGTTGCTGGCCGAGCATCTCGAGGCGCGTGCCATCACCGCGGTCGGTCCCGCCGAGCTTCCAGGCGATCTCGTTCGTCGTCCGGTCGATCGCGTAGACGGCGTCGGCGTGTCGAGCCGAGACGAGGACGTGGTCGCCGCGGACGGCGAGCGCATTCGGATGGACCGTGCTCAGGTAGTACTCGCCGTTCCCGTCGACGAAGCACAGCCGAACGGTGGTCTCGTCGATGTCGATCCGCTCGGTGTCCGGCTTGCCCTCGGTCCCGAGCGGGTCGGAGTGCCAGGTCCAGACCTCCTGATTGTCCGGCGTCACCTCCTGGACGACGGCGGCGGCCACGTGATCGGCATCCACCTGCTGGAACGCACCCGGCTGGCCCGGCACCGGCGTGTGGCACGGGGTGTTCGGCGGCGCGTCCTCGAACGGCAACGCCGTCAGGAGGAAGTTGCCGTTCGGCAGCTCCAGCAGCTCGTGGTGGTTCGTCGGGAACCCGTCGGTGGCCGGACCGAGCAGCATCGTGCCGTCGAGGGTGAAGCGCTCGAAGGTGCGGTCGGGGTTGATACCGAACGCGAACCCGTCGGTCTGGATCCATGCGAGGGTGCCGTCGGAGAGACGTTGCAACCCTCGCGGCTCGGGGACGTGGGCGTCGGGCGCGGCGGGCGGCGTGGCCTTGCGGTACCAGACCGGGACGCCGTTGGTGTCGACGATGATGCCGTAGTTGCGGGTGGCGCTGCCGTTGTTCAGCAGGTACCAGCCGGGCTCGGGGTCACCCGGCCGTGAGACGGTGACCTTCGGGAAGTCGGGCGGCAGGCAGCGGATCCAGTACTCCTCGGCGGTGCCGACCTTCGGGATCACGCGGAACGTGAGCGCCTGGTCGGCCGCACGGGTCGCGCTGGTGGTCAACCGGGGTGAACCGCTGAGCTGGCCGACCAGCTCGACCCGGGTCCCCGGCATCCCGCGGGCCGACACCTGGAACGAGTTGCCGGTCTCGTTCGGGCAGTACGCGACGTAGTCGTACACGTCGGGCCGGAAGTCCGGGAACACCTCGTGCGGGCCGACCGACAGCGACCGCATCAGGCCGTCGGCACCGAAGCCACCGAACAGGTCGACCACGACGTCGGTCGGCGCGGAGGACGTGACACACACCGTGCCGTCGTCGTCGAGGGGTACCACGACGAAGTTCGTGATGTCGACGCCCGGCACGTAGTTCACGCTCGACACGTCGGCGGTGCTGCCACACGGTCGGACCTGGAGGAACCCGGCCTCCTCGGCGCGCGTCGCCACGACGCCGAGCACGGCGACCCGCGTGCC
>SKSP01000280.1 GCA_007122945.1 Ilumatobacteraceae bacterium
CGTCGAACACCGGCGTCGACACGAACACGGCCGGGTCGGTGTTGGGGCGGGTCTTGCGCTCGGTGCCGCTGATCGGCGCGTCGCCGACGCGCTCGCCCGTGGTCGGGTCGGTCCAGCCCCACCGGGCGCAGTACCCGAGGTGGGTCTCGAGCACCTGGCCGACGTTCATCCGGCTCGGCACGCCGAGCGGGTTCAACATGATGTCGACCGGGGTGCCGTCGGCGAGGAACGGCATGTCCTCGACCGGGAGGATCTTGGAGATCACACCCTTGTTGCCGTGACGACCGGCGAGCTTGTCGCCGACCGAGATCTTGCGCTTCTGGGCGACGTAGACCCGCACGAGCTGGTTCACGCCGGGCGGCAGCTCGTCGCCGTCGTCGCGGTTGAACACCTTGACGTCGATGACCTTGCCGGACTCGCCGTGGGGCACCTTGAGGCTGGTGTCGCGGACCTCGCGGGCCTTCTCGCCGAAGATGGCGCGCAAGAGGCGCTCCTCGGGGGTGAGCTCGGTCTCGCCCTTCGGCGTGACCTTGCCGACCAGCACGTCGCCGGGCCCGACCTCGGCGCCGATGCGGATGATCCCGCGGTCGTCGAGGTCGGCGAGGATGTCGTCGGAGAGGTTCGGGATGTCGCGGCTGATCTCCTCGGGGCCGAGCTTGGTGTCGCGGGCGTCGACCTCGTGTTCGTGGATGTGGATCGACGTGAGCACGTCGTCCTTCACGAGACGCTCGGACAAGATGATGGCGTCCTCGAAGTTGTAGCCCTCCCACGCCATGAACGCGACGAGCAGGTTCTTGCCGAGCGCCAGCTCGCCGTGGTCGGTGGAGGGGCCGTCGGCGAGGACGGTGCCCTTGGTGACCTTGTCGCCCTCGACGACGCGGGGCCGCTGGTTGATGCAGGAGTCCTGGTTCGAACGACGGAACTTCGCCAGGCGGTACACCTTCTTGCCGGCCGTCTTGTACTGCACGGTGATCGAATCGCCGCTGACCTCGGTGACCTCACCGTCGTCGATCGCCTCGACCAGATCGGCGGCGTCGCGCGCGGCGCGGTCCTCGATGCCGGTGCCGATGTAGGGCGCCTCGGCCCGGATCAGCGGGACGGCCTGGCGCTGCATGTTGGCACCCATCAGGGCGCGGTTCGCGTCGTCGTGCTCGAGGAAGGGGATGAGCGCAGTGGCGACCGACACGATCTGCTTGGGCGAGACGTCGAGGAAGTCGACCTCGGTCGGCGGCACGTACCCGATGTCGGTGGTGGCGCCGAAGAAGCTCTCGGCCTCCAACATGTTGCGGAGGTCGTCCAGGCTGGCCGCCTGCGGCGAGCGACGCACCAGCACGCGCTCGCCGGACAGGGCGCCGGCGTCGTCGATCGGCGTGTTGGCCTGGGCGACGACGTAGTTCTCCTCCTCGTCCGCGGCCATGTACACGATCTCGCCGGTGACCTTGCCGTTCTCGACCCGTCGGTACGGGCTCTCGATGAACCCGAACTCGTTGACCCGGGCGAACGTCGACAACCCGCCGATCAGGCCGATGTTCGGGCCCTCCGGGGTCTCGATCGGGCACATCCGGCCGTAGTGGCTGAAGTGCACGTCGCGGACCTCGAACCCGGCGCGCTCGCGCGACAGGCCGCCGGGGCCGAGCGCCGAGAGGCGGCGGCGGTGGGTGAGGCCCGACAACGGGTTCACCTGGTCCATGAACTGGCTCAGCTGGGACGTCCCGAAGAACTCCTTGATGGCGGCCACGACCGGGCGGATGTTGATCAGCGTCTGGGGCGTGATCGCCTCGACGTCCTGGGTCGTCATGCGCTCGCGCACCACGCGCTCCATGCGCGACAACCCGATGCGGACCTGGTTCTGGATCAGCTCGCCGACCGACCGGATGCGGCGGTTGGCGAAGTGGTCCTGGTCGTCCAGGCGATAGCCCGGGTCCTGCTTGACGAGGTGCAACATGTAGGTGATCGCAGCGAGCACCTCGCAGCGGCTCAGGACGTGCTGGTCCTCCTCGGGAAGATCGAGCAGCTCACCGGAGAGACCGAACAGCTCGCCGAGCCGCTCGAGCTCGGTGCCGAGCTTGCGGTTGAGCTTGTAGCGGCCCACCCGGCTCAGGTCGTAGCGGCGGCTCTCGAAGAACGCGTTGCGGAAGTACGCCCGGGCGGACTCGACCGTGGGCGGCTCACCGGGGCGCGCCCGCTTGTAGATCTCGACGAGCGCCTCGTCCTGTGTCGGGGCGATGTCGCGCTCTTTGTCCCACTGGCCCTCGAGGAAGTCGAAGTGGGCGACGAAGCGGTCGAGGAAGCCGGGAGCGTTCTCCTCGTCGTAGCCGAGGGCGCGCAGCAGCGTGAAGATGCCCATCCGGCGCTTGCGGGCGACACGGGTGCCGGCCGTGACGTCCTTGCCGGGACGGTGCTCGACGTCGAACTCCATCCACTCGCCGCGGTACGGGTGGATCGTGCCCTTCACCAGCTGGTGCTTGGTGAGGTTGCGGAGGCGGTACCGCTCGCCGGGCTCGAAGATCACACCGGGGCTGCGGACGAGCTGTGAGACGACGACGCGCTCGGTGCCGTTGACGATGAAGGTGCCCTTCTCGGTCATCACGGGGAAGTCACCCATGAAGACCGTCTGCTCCTTGATCTCTCCGGTGTTGCGGTTCATGAACCGGGCGCGCACGAACACGGGCGCGCTGTAGGTCATGTCCTTCTCCTTGCACTCCTCCACCGTGAACTTCGGCGGCGGGCGCAGGTCCTCGTCGAACGGGTCGAACTCGAGCTCGAGCTGGAGGGCCTCGGAGAAGTCCTTGATCGGGCTGATGTCGCGGAACGTGTTCGCGAGCCCTTCGTTCAAGAACCATTCGAAGCTCTCCCGCTGGACCGCGATGAGGTCGGGCAGTTCGAGCGGTTCGTCCAGGTTCGCGAACGAGTAACGCTCACGGGAGGTCGAGCGAGTGGCCACGGATCACCTCGTTGATGGAGCTGGCGCTCCGGAGTCGGCACGGTCGGGGAGCGGCGGGCGCGCCGAACCACACCTCGGAACGGGGTGAGGGACGGGGCGACGCACGGCAACCGGCGATCCTAGCCGCGAGAGCGCACAGATTCAACCGGGACGCCGGCGATCAACGCCGACCCGGGCCGGGGCGGTCTCTCGATTGGGGGACAACGTAAAGAACGGCGCCACCGGTGTCAAGCATGCCGGCCCCCGACGGACACCGCGACGACGATCCCGTCGATGAGGAACTTCTCATCGGACTCTCATCGCTCGAGGTCCGGCCGGCGCCAGACTGGCCGCTGCATGACGATCGACACCGGTGGTGCCGGGTACGACACCGACGACACCGACACCGCCGGCAGCGTCGTCCGGCTCCTCGTGGCCGCCGTCGTGTTCGTCGTGTCGATCGTGCTCGGCCTCCTCCTCGTGATGGTCGTCGCCGGCGCCTTCACCCGCGACCCACCCGAGGTGCCGGCCATCCAACTCGTCGCCACCACGACCACGACGTCGCCGACCACCAGCCCGGCGACCGCGACGACCGCCACCGCGACCACGACCGCGACGACCACCACGAACACCACGGCCACCACGAACACCACGGACACCACGAACACCAGGCCGACCACCACCTCGACCACGACCCCGACGACGAGCGTCACGGCCGACGACGACGA
>SKSP01000417.1 GCA_007122945.1 Ilumatobacteraceae bacterium
CTCGGCTACGACTCCATCTGGGTCTACGACCACGTGCACAACGTGCCGCGCCCCGCGCACGAGGCGGTGTTCGAGTGTTGGACGACCGTCGCCGCGCTCAGCCAGGCGACCTCGCGGATCCGGCTCGGTCAGATGGTCGGCTGCAACAGCTACCGCAATCCGGCGCTGCTGGCGAAG
Organism: Ilumatobacteraceae bacterium; assembly: GCA_007122945.1. Classification (GTDB taxonomy): domain Bacteria; phylum Actinomycetota; class Acidimicrobiia; order Acidimicrobiales; family Ilumatobacteraceae; genus SKSP01. The sequence goes on from SKSP01000417.1 coordinate 178, forward strand.
ATCACCTCGACGGTCGACGTGGTCTCGGGCGGTCGGCTCGACTGGGGGATCGGGGCCGGTTGGTACGAGAACGAGTACCGCAGCTACGGCTACGAGTTCCCCGCGCCGAGGGACCGCATCGGGATGCTGCGGGAGTCCGTCGAGATCGTCCGGTCGATGTGGACCGAGCCGGAGACCACCTACAAGGGCAACTACTACGAGGTGTCCCGGGCGAACTGTGACCCCAAGCCGCTGCAGGACCCGCATCCCCCGATCTGGATCGGCGGCGGCGGTGAGCAGCTCACGTTGCGGGTCGTGGCCCACCACGCCGACTGCTCCAACTTCGGTGGTCGGCCCGAGCAGTGGGCCCACAAGCGCGACGTGTTGCGCGACCACTGTGCCTCGGTCGGGCGCGACCCCGACGAGATCCGGATGACCTGGTCTCCCGAGGTGTTCCTCCGCCCGACCGAGGCCGAGGTGATCGCGGCGGGCAGTCTGAGCCTGACCGGCGAGGCCGCCGAGAGCTGGCGCGACGCGAACCTGGTCGGCACCCCCGAGCAGGTGCTCGAGAAGTTGCGCACCTACCTGGACCTCGGCTGCCGGGGCGTCATCCCGTGGTGCGCCGACTACCCCGACACCCAGACCATGGAGCTGTTCGCCACCGAGGTGATCCCCGAGCTCCGCTGACGCCCCACCCCGACGATCTGCAGCTGAGTGACACAGAGTCGCTGGCTGCCGGTCCTGCCGGCGCGGGGCGACACAGAGTCGCTGGGGGGTCGGCGCTGGGGGGTCGGCGCTGGGGGGCCGGCGCGGGAGGTCGGGGCGGGGGGTCGGCGCGGGGGTCAGACGTAGTAGCGGAGGATGACCTCGGCGACGCACGAAGGCTTGGGGGCGCCCTCGACCTCGAAGGCGAACTCCATCGAGACCTGGGCCCCACCGTCGATGTCGTCGACGGACAGCAGCTTGGCGCCGAGGCGCAGCTTCGAGCCGACCGGGACCGGCGACGGGAAGCGGATCTTGCCGGCGCCGTAGTTGACGCCCATCGAGATGCCCGACACGCCGAAGATCTGCGGCGACAACATCGGCCCGAGCGACAGCGTGAGGTACCCGTGGGCGATCGGTCCGCCGAACGGCCCCGCGGTCGCCCGCTCGACGTCGACGTGGATCCACTGGTGGTCGCCGGTGGCGTCGGCGAAGGTGTTCACCCGCTCCTGGGTGATCTCGACGTAGTCGCTGTACCCGAGGTGCTCGCCCGCGAGGGACTTCAACTCGTCGATGCCGTTGATCATGCGTGGTGCCATCCCGTCAGCATGCCAGGTCGGCGCGACGGCTCCGCCACCCGGCCGGGGCGTGCGGGCGTGCTACGAATGCGGACCATGGCCGACCTGCTGACGATGTACGCCCAGGCGCAGCCGGACAAGCTCGCGGTCATCGACGACCGGCGCGGCGACGTCCGCACGCTCACCTATGCCGAGCTCGACTCGCGGGTCAACCAGCTCGCCCACGTGCTGCTCGACCGTGGTGTCCGGGCGAACACCAAGGTCGTGTGGTGCGGGCAGAACTCGACCGGCGTCGTGTCGCTGGTGCACGCCGCCCGCAAGATCGGCGCCACCGCCGTCCCGTTGAACTACCGGCTGTCCGACGAGGAGGCGGCCTACGTCACCGATCACAGCGACGCCGAGGTCGTGTACGTCGACGCCGAGTTCGCCCCGCTGTTCGAACGCGTCCGCTCCGACGTCCCCAAGGTCACCACGGTCCTGGTGTACGACGGGATCACACCGGCATCGGCGGAGCCGTGGATGGCACCGTGCGACGAGCTGGTGGCGGCCGCGCCGACCTCCGAGCCCGATGCCCCCGAGGTCGGGGGCGAGGCGGCGACGATGATCTACACCTCGGGGACGACCGGGAAGCCGAAGGGCGCGCTGCGGCGCGGCGCCGGCGACCCCCAGCAGCTGCAGGCGATGCTGCAGTTCATCGGATACACCCCCGACGACGTATACCTGACGACCGGGCCGCTCTACCACTCCGGCCCGGGTGGCTTCATGGGGATCGCCTTCGCGCTCGGCCAGACGGTGGTCCTCCAGCGCAGGTTCGACGCGGAGGACTGGTTGCGCCTGCTCGAGACCTACCGCTGCACGTCGACGTTCGCCGCGCCGACACCGATCCGGATGATCTGCAACCTCCCCGAAGAGGTCAAGGCCCGCTACGACCGCTCGTCGATGCGCATCATGGTCGCCAACGCGGCACCGTGGAGCTTCACCCTCAAGCAGCAGTACGTGGCCGACTTCCCGGCCGAGTCGCTGTTCGAGGTGTACGGCTCGACCGAGCTGGGGGTGAACACGATCCTGCGTCCGGAGGACCAGATCCGCAAGCCCGGGTCGTGTGGCAAGGAGGCGCCGATGGTCGAGATCCGTCTCTACGACGACGACGGCACCGTGGTGACCGGCACCGGCTCGGACGCGACCGGCGAGCTGTACGTCCGCAGCCCGTCGGTGTTCGCCGACTACTACAAGCAGCACGACAAGTTCGAGGAGGACCACCGTGACGGCTTCCAGACCGTCGGCGACATCGCCTACCGCGACGACGAGGGCTTCCTCTACATCTGCGACCGCAAGAAGGACATGATCATCTCGGGTGGGATGAACATCTACCCCGCCGAGATCGAGGCCGTCCTCGAGGCACACCCCGACGTGTTCGAGGCCGCGGTGTTCGGCATCCCGTCCGAGGAGTGGGGCGAGTCGGTGCACGCGGTCGTCGTGGTCCACCCCGGAGCGTCACTCGACGACGACGAACTGCTGCGTCACGCTCGCGAGCATCTCGCCGGCTACAAGGTGCCGCGGTCGGTCGACCGGGTCGACGAGCTGCCCAAGACGGGTTCGGGCAAGGTACTCAAGCGCGAGTTGCGAGCGCCCTACTGGGCCGGACACGGCAGCAACGTCTGACATGGGTCGCTCGGGCTTCGTCACGTTCACCGGGCGGCCGAACGTCGGCAAGTCGTCGCTCGTGAACGCGATCTGCGGCCAGAAGATCAGCATCGTCTCGGACAAACCCCAGACGACCCGCCACCGGATCATGGGTGTGCTGTCGCGGCCCGACGCACAGATCGTGTTCGTCGACACGCCCGGGTTGCACAAGGCGGTGACCGCGCTGGGCGAGCGGGTCAACGCGACGGCGCTCGAGAGCACGGCCGACGTGGACGTGCAGTGCCTCGTGCTCGACGCCACGCAGGCGTTCGGATCGGGTGACCGGTGGGTGGCCGAGCGTCTCGACATCGCGCAGGCGGTCGTGATCGTGAACAAGGTGGACGTGGCGCGTCCCGAGCAGGTCGCGGCGATGCTCGGTGCCGCGGGCGAACTGGATGCCGAGGCGTACTTCCCCGTCTCGGCCCGGACGGGGGCGGGCATCGGGCCGTTGGTCGAGCACCTCGTCGGGCGCCTGCCGGAGGGCCCGCGCTACTTCCCCGACGACCAGATCAGCGACGTTCCCGAGGAACA
>SKSP01000012.1 GCA_007122945.1 Ilumatobacteraceae bacterium
ATCGCCGTGCTCGGCATCTCGATCACGCTCGCGCTGTCGGTCTTCGAGCGGACGCGCGAGATCGGCCTGCTGCGGGCGGTCGGCATGAACCGGCGCCAGACCCGCCGCACCGTTCGCTGGGAGGCGGTGATCGTGTCGGTGTTCGGCGCCGTCGTCGGCATCGTGCTGGGCACGCTGATCGGCGTCGCGCTCGCCGTCGCCGTCCCCGACAACGTGATCGAGGTCATCAGCTTCTCGCCGTTCATCACCTTGCTGATCCTGGTCGGCGCGGTGTTCGCCGGCCTGTTCGCCGCCCTGTACCCGTCGTACAAGGCGTCCAACATGGACGTGCTCGAAGCGATCGCGACGGAGTGATCGCGACAGAGTGAGGGGATGGACCCCCGCGACCTCCCCGACGAGGTGCTCGCGTTCCTCCGGGAGCGGCACCTCGCCACCCTCACCACGCTGCGCGCCGACGGTTCGCCACACGTCGTCCCCGTCGGGTTCTCGTTCGACTCCGACGCCGTCGTGGCGCGGGTGATCACCTGGGCGACGTCGGTGAAGGCCCGCAACGCCGGCCGCGGTGGACGCGGCGCGGTGTCGCAGGTCGACGGCGGCCGCTGGCTGACGCTGGAGGGCCCGGTGCGGCTGGTCACCGACCCCGACGGCGTCGCCGCCGCGGTCGCCGGCTACACCGCGCGGTACCGACCGCCGAAGCAACGCGACGATCGCGTCGCGATCGAGATCGCGGTCGACAAGGTGATGGGCCGCGCCTGATCGGCGCCGGGACCGGCACTCGTCGTGACGGCGCCCGTCGTGACGGACAGCGTTCACTTGACACCGCAGCGGGCTCGCCACAAGATGAGCGAGCCGCTGGTCGGCAACCGCGAACGAGCCACCGAACGAGCAACCATGGGCCGCGCACAAGGCGTCGAGGGCGGGGGTCAGCTCACCGCCCCGACGCGTCCGCCGACGGTCCGCCTCCGCGTCATGAACGGGTTCGAGCTGCGCGTCGGTGCGGCGTTGCGGCGGGTCCCGGCGCCGGTGGAACGCTTGCTGGCGTTCCTCGCCGTGCACGACCGACCGCACCACCGACGCACCGTGGCGGCCCATCTGTGGGCCGACGTGAGCGACGATCGGGCGGCGGCCCACCTGCGCACCGCGCTGTGGCGCGGGCGCAAGGTGCTCGGCGAGCACCTCGCCGCCGACGGCGGCTACCTCGCGCTCGGCGCGGACGTCGACGTCGACGTCCGCCGCCTGACCGACCAGGCCCATCGGCTGTTCCGCCCCGACGAACGGCTCGGCGACGCCGACGCGGACCCCGCCGCGATGCTCGGCGACCTGCTCCCCGACTGGGACGAGGAGTGGATCGTGTTCGAGCGGGAGCGCCTGCGACAACTCCGCGTCCACGCGCTCGAAGCGCTGTGCCGCAAGCTCCTGCTGGCCGACCGCACCGGTGAGGCCGTCGACGTCGCGATCACCGCCGTGTCCGCGGAGCCGCTCCGCGAGAGCGCGCAACGCCTCCTCGTCACCGCCCATCTGGCGGAGGGCAACGTGTCCGAGGCACGACGCCAGTACGCGCTGTACCGCGACGTGCTGTGGGACGCGCTCGGGATCGAGCCGTCGGGTGAGCTCCGTCGGCTCGTCCACGCGGTCTGAGATCCGCCCGAACGCCGGCCGCTCAGCTCGGCACGACGAACGCGGCGCCGTCCCACACCCGGTCGAGCGCCGATCGCACCACCGATGCCGCGATCTCTCCGGTCGTGTGGAGCAGTTCGAGCTCGTCGCGGAAGCGGGTCACCCCGGCGACCAGCCCGGTGACGTTCGTCCACCGCGCCCAGCTGCCCGGTTGCGTCGTCGAGTCGGGGTCGGGGACGGGTTCCGCCGTGTACCAGCCGGCCGACGCGAGGATCGGTGCCAGCTCGACGTACGCGCCGGTCACCGACGACTGCGTGCACGACGTGTCGTCGCACGCCCAGAGCGACCACGCCGACGGCGAGACCGAGCCCGCGCCGGGTGCGCCTGCATCGAGCTGCCGAGCGACCACGACGTTGGGGCCGGCGCCGGCGTCCTGCCCGACGGCGAGCGGATCGGTCGAGGGGTCGCGCAGCGCGGCCGTCGGCACGAGGTCGAGCGACCGGCCGAGGAACGGGAGCAGATCGTCGGGGACCGTCGCCGTCGGGGTGTTGCGCGGGAGGGGCCGACCCACGGCGAGCAGCGGGAGCACCCCGCCGAGGTCGTGCAGCGCAGCCATCGCGGCGTCGAACGCCGCTGCCAGATCGTTGCGCACCGACACCGCGACGGGCGTCACCGTGGCGACCGACGCCGGCCGATCGTTCGGCCGGTCGACGAAGAACAACGGCGGCAGCACGGGATCGAACCCCGGTGACGGGTTCGGTCCGGCGACGCCGAGCGCGGCCGCCAGCACCTGCGCCTCGAGCACCGGGTCGTCGGCGATCAGGTTCAGGTAGCCACCGATCTCGGTGATGTTCAGCGGCGGTGGCACCCGCGACGGGAACAGGTCGCCCGCCAGGGCGAGTCGGCGCAGGATCAACTGCTGGGCGGCGAGCATCTCCGGCGAGATCGCCGAGTCGAGGATCCGTGTCAGCGCGTCGAGCGCCCGGTCCTCCGCGGTCGTGGGGCCGTCACCCGCCATCGTCGGGCTCCTCCTCGTCGTCCTCGTCGTCCTTGTCGGCCGTGTCGTCCTTGTCGGCCTTGTCGGCCGTGTCGTCCTTGGCGTCCTTGTCGTCCTTGGCGTCCTTGCCGGCCTGCTTGGCGGCCACGACGTGGGGCAGCGACTCCATCGCCTTCTTGGCCAATCCGGAGGCCTCGGCGATCGTCTTGTTGAGGCTCTCCGCCGTCGTCTCGGTCTGCACCTTCATCTGCGCTCCGAGCTGACCGATCCCGGTCATGTCGCCCGGTGTCGCGCCGGCCGGCGCCGACCCGACGAGCTTCGCCGCCAGGTCGACCGGCTGCAGCGCGGTCGGTCCCTGGTTGATCGTCACCTGCGGCCCGGTCTGCATGCCTGCCGGCGCCGACGCCCCGTCGGATCCGGCGAGGCGGTTCCCACCGCCGAACAGCTCGGCGAGTTGGGCCGGGTCGGTGGCCTGATCGATCGGCAAGTCCTTCCAGTTCCAGAAGCGGGTCAGGTCGATCTTCTCGCTCGACTCGCAGTGGCCGAGCACCGCCTCGCCGAGCACGCCGCGGGCCGGCAGCGTGATCGACGACTGCGCGGGTGCGTACGCCTGACGGTGGAACCGCAACAGCGCGTCCTGGATGTCGCGGGTCGTCCTCCCGATCCGCTCGGCGGCGAGCGGCGGGATGAAGAACGGCATGATCGCCGCGTTCCCGAAGTAGCCGAGCACCGTGTTGGCCACGCAGTTGAGCAGGGGCACTTCGTCGGCTGCGTCCGGCAACCCGCCGGACGGGACACCGACCGTGTACGGCTCGAGCATGATGGCCCGCTCCTCGGGACCGAGCGCCTGCCACACCGCCTTGGAGTACTCGACGGTGTTCTGGACGACGTGCTGGAGCACCGCCTCGATCCGCAGCAGGTCGGCGAACGCCAGCACCGGGGGGAGGCGCTTGGCCGCCACGGGCAGCACGCCGCCCATGATCCGGACGCCCTCGCCGGATTCGACGAGGTCGACCGTCG
>SKSP01000215.1 GCA_007122945.1 Ilumatobacteraceae bacterium
CTGACTGACGCGCCGTCAGGATTCAAGCATCGGCACCGACGTGCCGATGCAGGGCGTGGTGAAGACGACGATGTTGCACCGACGCCGACCCGAACACGGCGGGCCGGACGAGAGCGCTGATCGCCGCGCGCCTGACAGCGGCGTCTCGCTCATCGAGATCCTGGTGGCCGTCGTGTTGCTCGGGACCGTCGTGGTCGCGACCCTCGGCGCGCTGCAGGCCTCCGTCGTCGGCACCCGTACCGAACGCGACCACGCCCGCGCCCACCAGTGGCTGCAATCCGCGACCGGCGTCCTCCAGGCCACCGATCGCGTGAGCTGCGAGGACGCCGGTGGAGATCCGGGCGAACTGGTGATGCGCCAGACGTATCAGTCGGTGCTCCAGAACGAGGTGGCGAGCCCGACCGGCTGGGAGGAGTGGCAGATCACGATCATCCCACCGATCCAGGTGTGGGACGGCACGCGCTACTGGGACCCGTACGACGCGGCGACCCCGGCGTCGTGCTTCGAACCGCTCTATCAGCTGCAGCTGATCACGATCCGAGTGGTCAGCCCGGACGGACGCATCATCGAGACCCGACAGGTGGTGAAGGGTGCCTAGGGACCGAGGACGTCGAGACGCAGGGTTCACGCTGACCGAGGTGATCATCGTCGTGGTGATCATGGGCATCATCTCCGTGGCCATCGGTGGCGTCTTCAGCGTCATCGTTCGCACGACGCCGCCGACCGAGGCCCGTGCCGACGACGCCCGATCACTGCTCGGGCTCTCGACGTGGCTCCCGGCCGACGTCAACTCGACCCCGATGACACCGTCGGGGAGCGTCGACGCGGAGGGGGCGTCGTTCGACCGGCGTCCGGGCGCGAGCAGCACGTGCTCGTCGGGGAACGACGGCACCAACCTGCTGAAGCTCCGCTGGACGGAGCAGTTCGGCGGGACCGTCCGGTACGACGTCAGCTACCGAATCGTGGAGCGGGACAGCGGCTGGCACATCGTCCGGGTCTCGTGCACCAACGGCGGCACGGCGACCGTCAACAACCTGACCGCCGCTCTCGGCCCACCCGTCGAGAACGATGTCTCCGGCGACATCACCAGAGTGACGTCGCCCGCCGACGTCACGTACAAGTTCGACGACGGCCTGGTCGTCGGAGCGGTGGTCCGTGTCACGACCATCGATGGCGAGCAGATCCGCATCGACACCGTGTCTCAGTCTCCCAACGAGTCCCTGCCACCGATCGGCTCCGTCGAGCTGGATCCGACCACCACGACCGAGGCCACCACGACCACGACGACGGAGCCGCCGAGCTCCGTCGGCGTGTGCAGTCTGCTCGACACGGTCGCATCGGTGGATCAGGTGCCGACACCGGCGATTTCGACCCTCCTGCGCGACGCCACGGACCTCGCGTCCGGTGCGCTCACCTCCGAGGTCGCGGTCGACGCCGTGCTCCGCACCACGATCGCCGAGGACCTCGCCACGCTCGACCTGACGACCCAGACCTGTGCCACCCTCCAGCTCGTCTACGAGACGGGCACGGCCGTCGTCTCCCGGCCCGCCACGGTCGACGCCGTGTGCACCGAGACCGACACCGACGACCCCGACACCTGCATCGAGCTCACGGTGACAGCGAGCATCGAGCTCCCCGCCGACCCCGCCGAGCAGTGGACCACGGCGATGACGCCGGATCCACCTCACCCCGTCCACCTCGCGGACGGCAGCGGGACGATGATCCCCGGCTCCGAGACCGGGTTCTTCGTCGACGAGGATCCCGACACCGTCCCGGTCACGTGCACGGCGTCATTCGTGTCGGTCGATCCGTCGTCCGTCTACAACACGAACAACGCCAACAGCAACAACACCAACAACGTCACCGCAGGGGTGCTGCTGGAAGACGTCACGGTGACCGTGTCGAAGGGCGAGAACTGTGGGAACCTCGGTCTCGAGTACGTCCACAACCCGCCGTCGGCCGGCTGGAAGCCCTTCGGTGCCTCGTCGCAGGTGATCCTCGAGCGAACGAACCAGGAGATCTGGACCGACGGCCACCGCGTCCTGCGACTCCGCGACGGCCAGGGCGGCGACATCCTGGCCGAGACGACCCTGGAGATCTTGTGAACGAGGAGAGCGACGTGACGGATTCACGAGACCGCAGCGACGTCAGGGGTCGAGACCGACGCCGGGACGAGGGAGCGATCCTCCCGATCGTGCTCGTCGTCTCGGTGGTGCTGTCCGCCGTCGTGGTCGCCATAGCGACCTACACCACGGCCACCCTCCGATACGGACACGTCGTGGAGGCCCGCGCCGATCGCCTGGCCGCGGCCGAAGCCGCGATGAACGACGCGCTCGAACGACTGCGCATCGTCGACGGTCTGTGCACCACCGCCGGCGGCGACGGCGAGGTGGTCAACCCGTCGTTCCCCGACATCAACGGCGTGCCGGTCGAGGTGCGGTGCAGCCAGGTCGGCGGCACCTTTCCGCCCTACGACGGGTGGGCCATCGTGGTGACCGGGGAGGACCAACCGGCGGGCGACACGTTCATCACCTCGGCCGGCGGCACTCCGATCCTCGAGGGTCCCGTGTACGTGCACGACGTCAACCGGATCGACTTCCGCGACACGACCATCAAGAACGGTTCGCTCTGGTACACCGACCCGGATTGCTCCGGTCCACCCGAGGGCGGCGACAAGCTCGCCTTCAAGTCCTCCGACATCACCATCCCGAACCTGACGTTCGATCCGCCGACCCGGAAGATCTACTGCATCAACCTCGGCTGGGAGGACTTGTTCGAGGTCGTGCCCGTCGAGGGCCACCTGAGCGGCTTGGGCCTACCCACGAACCCTGCGCCGAGGATGGAGGGAACTTGCCGGGTCTTCTCCCCGGGTCGGTACACGACCGCTCCTGCCCTCGCGAGCGACAACTATTTCGAGAACGGGACGTACGTGTTCCAGAACCTCGGCAACCTGTCGTTGAGCCATACTCGCGTCACCTTCGGCACGACCCGCCCGGAGGAGGACAAGGACTACCCGCTGCTGCCCCTGAGCTCGGCGTGTGAACAGGTCCGACAGGACGAGATCACGGCGCTCGAGCTCGACGACACGTTGGACTCGGGCGCCACGCTGTACCTCTCCGGCGACAGCCGGTTCACCATCAACGTCCAGAGCCACATCGAGATCTCCGGACGTCAGCAGGGCGCCTTCATCGTGGCGATGCACGCGCTGGGCGGTGGAACGCCGTGGCCGGCGAGCAACGTCGCTCAGGTGCTGGGGACCGGCAGCGGCAACTTCAAGGAGAGCGCGTTCTCGGGCCTCGTGTGGGCCCCGAGGGCGAAGATCGAGGTCGGAACCGTCGCCGCCGCCAAGGAAGCGGCGTTCCGCGGCGGCATCGTGATCGGCGCCTTCGAAGGGACCATCAGCGCCGCGCCGAGCGGCGGCTTCCTGATCCGGGTCCCGACGTCACAGGCCAGCGTGAAGCTGCTCCTCGAAGCGACGGCCAGCAACGACCGCGGCGACACCACGATCCGGGTCGTCGCCGACTACCGGCCCTCACGTGGTGACGTCGCCGTCAACTCGTGGCGGGTCTGCCCGGCGAGCGGCTGCTGACTCGACCTCCGCCACGGCATAGGCTCGACCCATGCC
>SKSP01000495.1 GCA_007122945.1 Ilumatobacteraceae bacterium
ACGGCGTCGACGTGACCGGATACCTCGAGCGGGGCATCGAGTCGTTGGAGGAACACCGGGCCTACCTCGACCACGTCGGCGTCGACGCGCGCGAGATGCTGACCGGCTTCGCGACGTCGTCAGGCGAGCGGTTCGGCACCGAGCACGCCGTGCTGTTCGAGGTGTTCACCCCATAGCGGCGGTGCCGCGCCGCGGTCGGGCCGGTCACTCGTGCTCGCGACGGTGATGCGTGGCGAGGTCGCGCAACGCGTCGGTGTCGATCGCGTCGGCGGGGGCGGCGGCCACCCGGCAGTCGGTCATCGCTCGCAACGCCGACGTGCGCCGGCCACCCTCGAGCAGCGCCCGCTCGCCGATGATCGCGCCCGGACCGACCTGGGCGACCGGCTCATCGTCGACCTCGACGCTCAGCACGCCGTCGAGGAGCAGGAACAGCTCGCTGCCGGTGCTGCCCTGTTCGACGAGGCACTGGCCCGAACGGATCCGTCGGACCTCGGGGCGCCGTCCACCGCGCATGATCGTCGCCGCCAACCGTCGCTCCAGCGCCGTCTCGACGGCGGTCACCAATGCCGGGCTGCCGGCGTCGCCCCACGGGGTCGGGCGTCGCGTCCCGGTGCGGTACCAGCCCTTGAAGTCGGTCGTACCCGCCTTGGCCACGAGCGCCCCACCCGAGTCGTACACCCAATGCCGCGGGAACGAGCTGGCGCCGGTCAGCTCGTGGTCGACGGACCCGTCGGTGCGCAGCGTGAGCGACAGGCTGGTCCACACCAACGGGGCGTTCATCTGCACGAACGGCGGTGACGAGATCCGTCGCGGCATCGGGGCGCCCGTGCGTCCCCCCGAGGTCTGCTCGAACCTGACCCGACCGTCGCCGATCTCGGCATCGGACCGAATGACCGGCAAGCCGACCGCCGGGAAGGTGACGTCGCGCCCGCCGACGCGCACGGTCGTCGCCCCGATCAGGCCGTCGCCGTCGTATCCCGCGGCCACGACCGAGCCCTGCTCGTCGACGTCGATCCACGCCGAGAGCTGGTTCGCGAACCGGAACCGGTCGGCGTCGCCCCAGCGCTCGAGGGTCGCGCGCTGGGCCGCGCTGTCCCGCCCGCCGATCGTGTCGGGTGGTGGGTCGTCGTAGTGGGCGAACGTGGCGAAGCCGAGCTTGGCGATGCCGGTGACGGACTCCGACGGGATCCACGACACCGTCGTCACCCGTCCGGTCAGCCGACGCGTCGTCATGGTGTGGCTCCTCCTCGTGTGTCGTTGGGCGACGGTGTCGCACCGCCCCCGGCGCTCCATGTGCGCGCGCCCGGCCGGCACGGCGCCAGGGCGTACGCACGACTGCCGCGGGGGTGTGGGCACACCGCGGCGTCGGCAGGTCAGCCATCTTCCCGGCGGCACGAGCCCGTGGTTCGATGACGGCGTGGGCAAGCAAGGTGCGATCACGGTCGTGCTCGCCGACGACAACGTCTTGGTTCGAGAAGGGGTGCGAACGCTCCTCTCGCTCGAGCCGGACATCGACGTGGTCGACGTCGCCGGCGACTACGACGAGCTCGTGGCGGCCGCGGATCGGCATCAGCCACACGTGATCGTCACCGACATCCGGATGCCCCCGCACTTCAGCGACGAGGGGATCAAGGCCGCGCAGGTGGTCCGCAAGCTGAACCCGGGCACCGGTGTGGTCGTGCTGTCGCAGTACGACGATCCGGGGTACGCCGTGGCGCTGCTGGGCGACGGCGCGAGCGGCTACGCGTACCTCCTGAAGGACCGGGTGGCCGACGGCGGTCGACTGAGCCACGCGGTGCGCGAGGTGGCGACGGGTGGGTCGATGTTGGACCCCGAGATCGTGCAGAGCCTGATCACCCCGGTGCGCGACGACGCCGACCTGACGCCGACCGAGGAGCGGTTGCTGCGTCACGTGGCCGAGGGTCGACCGATCAAGGCGATCGCCGTCGCCGAACGGTCGACACCGGAGGCCATCGACGCGGCCATCGAGACGCTCTTCCTCGCCCTCGCTCGGGGCGCGAGCAGCGGTCGAACCGACGCCCTCGAGCGGCTCCGCAGCCTGCAGCGTGCGATCGTCGACCGCGAAGAGCAGGGCGAGGCGTTGAGTCGGTTGTTGCCGCGCGGCCTCGCCGAACGTCTGCGTGACGACCCGACGATGCGGGAGCGCACGGAACGCCTCACGGTCACGGTCTTGATGTCGGACGTGCGTGGCTACTCGGCGATCGCCGAACACACCGACCCGACCACGCTCGCTCGTCAACTGGACGAACATCGACGGGAGATGAACGTCGCCGTACACGAGCGGGGTGGCACGGTCATGCAGTACGTGGGTGACGCGGTGATGGCGGTCTTCGGCGCACCGTTCCCGGCCGACGATCACGCCGTGCGGGCGGTCGACGCCGCGCGCGCGATGCACGCCCGGCAGGAGCTGGTGAACCGGCGATGGGCGGCCGAAGGCCTGGCCGACTTCGGTCTCGGGATCGGCGTGTCGACCGGTGACGTCGCCGCCGCGCTGCTCGGCGGAGACGACCGGCTCGAGTACACGGTCGTCGGCGACACCGTCAACCTCGCGCAGCGGCTGCAGGATCTCGCACGACCGGCCGGCACGACCGTGGTGAGCGGCGCCACCGTCGACGCGTTCGGCGCGCTCGGCGACGAGCTCCGCATCGACGACCTCGGCGACACGATCGTCAAGGGCCGCAGCTCTCCCGTGCGAGCATGTCGGCTGTCGGATGCTGGTTCACCGCCCGTCGGTGACACGACGGGGAGGATCGAGCGCCCCGACACGACCGGAGGATCCACATGACCGTTGCCGACCGCCCCGAGCTCATGGACGATCACGACGTCGAACGCGATCGGATCGTCACCGAGGCGGTGCTGACCGTCACCGGGGTACGCCGCACGTTCGAGGCGGACCTCGCGCCGGTGCGCGCCCTGCGCGGTGCGGACCTGACGGTGACGCGCGGCGAGTTCGTGGCGATCATGGGGCCGTCGGGCTGTGGGAAGTCGACGCTCCTCAGCCTCGTGGCGGGACTCGACACGGCCGACGAGGGCGAGATCGTCGTGAACGGCGACGTCATCACCGGCCGCGACGCCGACTGGCTGGCCGAGATGCGGCGCGCCGAGATCGGGATGGTCTTCCAGTTCTTCAACCTGCTCGAGGGGATGACGGCGCTCGAGAACGTGACCCTGCCGGCACTGCTCGCAGGTCGTCGACGTCGTGCCGCCGAAACGCGAGCGCGCGACCTGCTCGACCTGCTCGGACTCGGCGACAAGGCATCGGTGATGCCGGCGACGCTGTCGGGCGGATACCGACAGCGGCTCGCGATCGCCCGCGCGCTGGCCAACGAGCCGACATTGCTGCTGGCCGACGAACCGACCGGCGCGCTCGACAGCGACGGCGGCCGCGAGGTGCTCGAACTGTTCCGCCGGTTGCACCACGACGGCCAGACGATCGTGATGGTGACGCACTCCTCGGAGGTCGCCGCCGCCGCGGACCGTCTCGTGCGGATGCGCGACGGCCGTGTCGTCGACGACGGGAGTGGCCGGTGAACCGACCGCCGGCACCCGTCCGACAGCGGCGAACCACCGCCGACGACGCCACGAGCGAAGGACGCCGGCGCGCCCTCGACGCCCCCGGTGTCGCCGCCGTGCAGCTCGTCGCTCGCTCGGAAGCCCGGCGCTCCGTGGTGTCGCTGCTCGCCACGACGATGCTCGTGGCCGTCGTGGCAGCCGCGGCGCTCACGTCGGCCGCCGGCGCGCGGCGCACGTCGACGGTGCTCGACCGCTACCTCGCCGCCACGGCGACGCCCGATCTGGAGGTGATGGCCTATTGGCCGGAGCTGGTCGCCGATGCCGACGCGATGTCGTCGCTCGCCGACGAGCTCGCAGCGCTCGACGGTGTGATCGACGCGGTGCCGAGCCAGGCGTTCGTCACGTTCGGGGTGCCCGGCCAGAGCTATCTCCGAGTCGTCCGCACGGGGCCCGACGCCCGCTATCTCGACGTCGATCGCTCCCCACTGGTCTCCGGACGCGACGTCGATCCGTCCTCCGGCGCCGAGGTGGTCGTGAGCGAGCAGACCGCCGCCTCGCTCGGCCTCGAGGTCGGCGACACCCTCGCCGTGCCGACGCCGAGCACCGGCACCTGGGCAGCCGTCCAGCTCGGGGCCGGCGACCTCGCCTTCGACGGGCCGACCTTCGAGCTCGAGGTGGTCGGCATCGCTCGGGTGGCGACCGATCTGCGCACGGCGGGTCAGAGCCCGATCTCGTACGCGACGGCGTCGCCGGCACTGTCCGGGCGACTCGGTGATGGGAGCCCGACGGCAGGGATCTTCTACCTCCGTCTGCACGACGACTTCGACATCGCGGACGCCGTCGCCGTCGTCGTGGCGGCCGAGATGGAACTGGGCGGCACCGGCTGGGTCACGACGGAGACGGCCGTCGAGGAGCTCGGGCCGGTCCGGCGCGGGTTCGACACGCTCGCGGTCGCGCTGGCGTTGTTCGCCGGGTTCGCGTTGCTCGCCGGCACGTTCTCGCTCGTCCAGGTGCTGTCGCGCCAGCTCGGTTCGTCCCGGACGGTCGTCCGCTCGGCCCGAGAGCTGGGGATGAGCCGACGTTCGACGACGGCGGCCATCGCGCTGCCGGCCCTCGGGACGGTGGCAGTCGGCACCCTCGTCGGGGTGGCGGTGGCGATCGCGTTGTCGCCGAGGTTCCCGGTGTTCGCCGCACGGCGCGCGGAGCCGTCTCCGAGCGTCCAGATCGATCCGCTGGTCCACGTGGGTGGCGCCGTGGCGCTCGCCGTCGGGCTGGGGTTGCTGGTCCTGTGGTCGGCCCGGCGCCAGGTCGCCAAGGTCGTCGACGGTCACTCGGCACGCGGTACGGGTGGCGTGCAGTCACGGAACGGATCGGCGCGACGGTCGACTCGATGGACGGCCTGGCTGTCACCGCCGGCCGAGATCGGCTGGTCGAGCGTGCTCGACGGCGCCCGGCGACGGAGAGCGGTCACCCCCTCGTCGGCGATCGCCGGGGTCGGGATCGCCCTCGCCGGAGTGCTGGCGCTGGCCGTGTTCACGGCCAGCCACCGCGCGGCCGCCGACGACCCGGAGCGTTCGGGGTTCGCATGGGACGTCAACGTGGTGATCCTCGAGGATCTCGCCCCGACGCTCGCCGCCCTCGCCGCCGACGACCGGGTGGCGGCCACCGCCGAGCTCACCTGCTGGTACAGCCAGCTGACCGGGGTTCCGGCGGGGGAGACACCGGTGTGCGCGCTGGTGGCCCGGTCGGGATCGATGGCGCCGGTCATCACGCGAGGGCGCGCACCGGGCGGGCCGGCCGAGGCCGCCCTGGCGGCGCGGACCGCGCGATCTCTCGGCGTGAACGTGGGTGACTCCGTGGTGCTCGAGGAGGGCGGTCGGTCTCGGGAGTTCCGAGTCGTCGGTCTCCACCTGAGCCCGGTCGCCCACGCGGGCCCGGGCAACGGCGTGCTCGTGACCCTCGACGGGCTCGCGGGCTACCTCGGCGCCACCGTCGCGCCCGACGGGTCGCTCGACATCGGGTCCGACCGTCGGCTGCTGATCACGTTCGCCGAGGGGGTCGACCCCGACACGACTCGCGACGAACTCGCCGCCGAGCTCGGTGCGTTCTTGGCGGATCCGCTCCACGACCATCGCCCGCCGGAGCTCATCGCGCTCATCGGGGCGATCCGCCCCATCCTGGTCGCGCTCGGAACGTTCCTCGCCGGTCTGGGGACGCTCGGCCTGATCCACTACTTGACGCTCTCGGTGTCCCGGGGGGGTCGGGAAGCGGCGGTGCTGGCATCGCTCGGGTTCACGCGCGCCCAGTTGCGTGCCGTCGTGACGTGGCAGGCCGCGGCGGTGGTGGTGGTCGCGGTGGCGATCGGGGTACCGCTCGGCCTGCTCGCCGGTCGATGGACGTGGCTGATGACCGTCGACGACGTGGGGATGATCGACACACCCGCGACGCCGTGGGTGGCCATCGGGATCATCATCGGCATCACCATGGTCGCGGCTCTTGCGATCGCGACGACGTTCGGATGGGTCGCGGCTCGTCGTCCGCTCGCAGCAGCGTTGCGAAGCGAGTGATGGGCGGAAGGGAGAGGGGAGAGACCGTGCACGGCGATCGCGGCCGCCAGGAGGTGACGACATCCCGGCGACGACCCGGCTGGGCGCACGCCGTGCTCGTCGCGGCGCTCGCCGTCGTCGGTGCGGCGGTCGTGGCCGGTCGTGCTCTCGCCGACTCGGTCGGGTGGGTGGCCGCCGGTGTCGTCGCGGTGTGGGCCGTGTCCGCCGTGGTCGTCGTCGTCACGCGGCGCGACGCACGACCGGCGATGCTGACGGTCGCCGTCGCCGCAGCCGGCGCCGCGGCGCTCGTCTCGATCGCCTGGGCCACGGATGATCTCGTCGCCGGCTCGGCGGCGCTCGACGCGTGGGACGCTGCGACCGTCGCGAGGGCGATGGCCATCTCACTGGTACCGACGGCGATCGGGTTGCTCGTCGTCGGCGCGCCCGACGGACGTTTCGCCGACGCTCGGCGCCGTCGGGCGACGTTCGGGATCGTGCTTCTCGCCCTCGCTGCGGTCGCAACCCTCGTCGCTGCCGGCCCGGTCGTGTCCGCCGTCGTCGTGGTCGCCCACGCCGTGCTCGTCGCGGCGCTCGCCGGGTACGTGTTCGTCGACTCGTGTCGTGCCAGCACCCCCGTCGACCGAGCTCGACTGCAGTGGCTCGGATGGGGCGCCGTCGTCAGCGGGGCGTGGGTCGGGATGGCCGCGATGGTCCACTGGCTGACGGGTTGGCCACCGGACCTCGCGGCGGTCGCCGTCGGGGCCACCGCCATCGTGCCGGTCGGCGTGGCAGCCTCGTCCGTCACCGGGCTGCTCCGCGTCGTCGACCGGGTGCTCGTCGTCACGATCGTCGCCCTGGGGCTGGCGCTGTTCGCCGGAGCCGTGTACCTGGTCACGGTGCTCGGATTGCACGGTGTGCCCGAAGGCGGCGAGCGCGCGGTGCTCGGACTGTCGCTGCTCGCGGCGCTGATCGTCGCCGTCGCCGTGAACCCCGTCCGGCGCCGCCTCGAGGACCTCGCGACGAGGCGGGTGTACGCCGACGACGAGCGGTCGGACGGCGCGCTCGAGACGTTCGCGTCGCGCATGTCGCGGGCGATCCCGATGGACGAGCTCCTGTTGCAGCTCGCCGAGTCGCTCAAGCGCTCGCTGAAGCTCACCCGCGCCGAGGTGTGGACGGGTCACGAGGGTCGGTTCGAGCGGTCGGTCTCGGTGCCCGACGGCGGTCCGGCCCATCTCGGGCTCGGGTCGGAGGCCCAACTGGTGGCCGCCCGCGCCCACGTCCAGGGGAACGCCTGGTTGGCGGTGTGGGTCCCGGAGCTGCTCGACGGCCGGGACGACCAGGCGGTCCGGTTCACGTCGATCGCCCACCTCGGGGAGCTGCTCGGGTTCATCGTCACCGAGCGGCCGCCCGACGACGCGCCCCTCGACGACGAGGCCGAACGCCAGGTGTTCGTCGACATCGCTCGACAACTGGGCCTCGCACTCCACAACATGCGTCTGGACACCGCGCTGCAGGCGACCCTCGACGAGGTGCGCGCCGCCAACCGCGAGCTCGCCGCCTCGCGCGCTCGCATCGTCGCCGCGACCGACGAGGCCCGGCGCCGGATCGAGCGCGACCTGCACGACGGCGCCCAGCAGCACCTGGTCGCGCTCGCGGTCAAGGTCGGCCTCGTCCGCAAGCTCCTCGAGGCCGATCCGGAGACCGCCGTCGCGATGCTCGACGAACTGCGCGGCGACGCCCAGGCGGCGCTCACCGAGCTGCGCGAGCTGGCGCACGGGATCTACCCGCCGCTGCTCCGCGACCGCGGTCTGGCCGAGGCGCTGCGGACTGCTGCGCAGCGGTCGTCCCGACCGGTCACCGTCGAGGCCGACGGCGTGGGCCGGTACAGCGCCGAGGTCGAGACCGCCGTGTACTTCTGCTGTCTGGAGGCGTTGCAGAACGCCGGCAAGCACGCCGGCGACCACGCGACCATCCGCATCCGGGTGACGGCGTGCGACCGGGAGCTCGTGTTCGAGGTGAGCGACGACGGGGTCGGCTTCGAACCCGACGCGATCGAGGGCGACGGGTTCGTCAACATGCGCGACCGGCTCGGCGCGTTCGACGGTCGGCTCGACGTGTCGAGCGCGGTCGGCCGGGGGACGACGGTCCGTGGCTCGATCGCCCACGCGGCCGGCAGCCCGAGCCCGGCGGCATGATCGCGGCGGCGTGATCCCGGCGTCCGCGTGACGACGGCGGGGCTCAGTTGGCGACGGGCGGCCGGTGGCGGGTCCAGACCTCGTTCAGCACGTCACTGTCGAGGTGCTCCTTGTGCACGTAGGCGACGGCGCCAGTCTCGGTCGGGTCGACGGGGAGGTCGTCGGCCGCGTAGGTGGACATCAGGATCACGACGGTCGACGGTCGAGCGGCGACGATGCGGCGTGTCGCCTCGCCGCCGTCGACGCCCGGCAGGTTGACGTCCATCAGGACCAGGTCGGGATGGTTCGACGACGCCGTCGCCACGGCGTCCTCACCCGTCTCGGCCTCGGCGACGACCCGGAACCCGGCCGACAGTGCCACGACGGTGCGCGCGACGGCCCGGAAGGTCGCTTGATCGTCGACGATCAAGACGGCGACGTCGTCGGTGGCGTCGATGATCGCTCCTCGGTGTCGGGCCAGCATCGTGGCGGGATCCGGAGTTCGGACGTGGAGGCCTCATCGTCGCGCAGGGCGCCCGTGCGGTTCCAGGGTGGGTGCCGGCCATCGCACGGGGGTGCTGACACCCCTGGATCTTGCCGGCGTGACGTGCCGGCGTGATGCGGAGCACTCAGGCGGGTTCGACGACGTCGTCCGCTAGGTACATCAACACGGCGGTGACCCGCCGGTGCACCTCGCGCACCTCGGTCAGACCGAGCTTCGAGAACAGCGAGTTGATGTGCTTCTCGACCGCCCGCTGGCTCAACACCAACGACTCGGCGATGGCCGTGTTGCTCCTGCCCTGTGCGATCTCGGCGAGCACCTCGAGCTCGCGGGGTGTCAGGTGCCGCAACGGTGAGTCGCGGTGTCGCTCGCGCCCGCTGATCAGCGCTTCGACCACCTTCGGGTCGACCACGGAGCCTCCCGCAGCGACCTGCCGCACCGCGTCGAGGAGCTGGTCGGAGTCGGCGACGCGGTCCTTGAGCAGGTAGGCGCGTCGGTCGGAGCCGTCCTCGAGCAGATCGATCGCCCACTGCGACTCGACGTAATGCGACAGCACGACGACGCCGATCGTCGGATGGCGGCCGCGCAGCTCGAGCGCGGCGCGGATGCCCTCGTCGGTGCCGGTGGGCGGCATCCGGATGTCGGTGATCACGACGTCGGGCACGTGTTCGTCGACCGAGGCGAGCAATGCGTCGAGATCGCCGCACGCATCGACCACCTCCATCCCCTCGTCGACGTCGAGCAGGCGCAGCACGCCTTCGCGCACGATGAGGGAATCGTCCGCCACGACCAAGCGGATCGGAGTGTCGGTCGAACGTTCACCAACAGGCACGAACGCCAACGGTAACCGCCGTCGCCGGTCGCGTGCGCACGTGCTGCACCGGGCCCGACGGCGTCAAGCCGTGCAGCGGTTCACGAGGGTGCCGATGCCCTCCAGCGTCGAGGTGATCTCGTCGCCGGCGGTGAGGAACCGTCCGGTGGCGGCGCCGACGCCGCTCGGCGTGCCGGTGAAGATCAGGTCGCCCGGGCGCAGCGTCAACACGGCGGAGAGGTGGGCGACGAGCGCCGGCACGTCGAAGATGAGGTTGGCGGTGCGGTCGTCCTGACGCCGTTCCCCGTTGACGTCGCAGGTGAGCCCGATGTCGTCGGGGTCGGCGAACGAGTCGACCGACACCAGCACCGGCCCGGTCGGGCCGTAGGTGTCGCGCGACTTGCCGAGGTCGAAGTGCGGCGGTGAGGCCGCGAACTGGAGCGCCCGGTCGGAGATGTCCTGGCCGCCGGTCAGCCCGGCGACGTGCTCCCACGCCCGCTCGGCGGGGATGTCGCGCCCGCCGGCGCCGATCACGACCACGAGCTCGACCTCCCAGTCGGCCTGCTCGGCGCGCAGCTCGACGTCGGCGCGCGGCCCCACCAGGCACGACGGGAACTTGGCGAACACGATCGGGACGCTCGGGGGTTCCCTCCCGGTCTCGGCGGCGTGGGCGCGGTAGTTCAACCCGACGCCGAAGCAGTTGGTCGGTCGGGGTACCGGCGGGCCGACGATGCCGGCGTCGAGGGCCTCGTCGAACCGGCCGTCGGTGTCGCCCGGGTCGAGCCCGGCGCTGACCTCGTGCAGATCGGCGGCCCGGGCGACGGCGGCCATCGGGTCGGCCGGCAGCCGCCCGTCGGTCGCGCGCTCCAGGTCGAACCAGCGCTCGACACCGTCGCCGTCGGCCGCCACGAGCACCGCCCGCCCCGACACGTTCCCCAATCGAAACCCCATGCCCCCAGAGTCTGACCGCCCCCACCCCGGCGAACTGAATCGACATCGAGGGGTCCACCGACGACCAACTCGACGCGGAACCGCTCCCGCTGGAATTGAATCGACACCGAGGGGGCGAGGGGCGACCAACTCGACGCGGGACCGCTCCCGCTGGAATTGAATCGACACCGAGGGGGCGAGGGGCGACGAACTCGACGCGGAACGGTGGTGGGAGCGGCGATCAGGCGGCGGGGCCCTCGGCGCGGACGCGCTCGACGTCCTCGATCGCCCGGCGCAGATCGGCGAGCCAGTCCTCGGTGTGCCGGCCGACCAGGCGGACGCACCAGGCCAGCGCCTCGGAGCGTGATCGGGCGACGCCCGCCGCGACGAGCGTGTCGAGCACGATGCGCTCGGGCTGGCGCAGACGGGTCATCACCGGGACGGCGAGGTGGGTGAACAGCTCGGTGCGGTCGCCGATGCGCACGCCCCAAGCGACCTTGCGATCGAAGCGGTGCTCGGCCTCGCGGGCGATGTCGATCCGTGCCTCCTTGGTGCGGTCGCGGAAGCCGGCGACGAACCCGGCGACCGCCTCGGCGCGCGTCGCGTCGGAAGCGTCGTCGCGTTGGTCGGCGGGGCCGTCGAGGGTGAGGATCACGTGGATCTCCTCCCGGTCGACGGTGACGTCGGCGGGAGCGGCGGTGGTCCAGTCGGCGGGGAGCCGGCCACCGAACCAGGCGGCGATGCGGGCCTGGTCGTCATGGATGTGGATCGTCATGTAATGAACATTACAGGCTTGCGAGCGCTGTTCCACCCGGCCGCGCCGGGGGTACGGTCAAGAGATGGATGACCAGCAGCTGTGGGGTGCCGAGACCGCCAAGGCGGTCGCCAACTTCCCGGTGTCGGGGGAGCCGGTGCCGGTCGGGGTCGTCCGGTGGCTCGGCCGCATCAAGGCGGCGGCCGCCCGGGTGAACGCCGAGCTCGGCCTGCTCGAGGTGGACCTCGCCGATCGGATCGCCGCGGCCGCGGATGCCGTCGCCGCCGGCGAGCACGACCACCAGTTCCCCGTCGACGTGTTCCAGACCGGGTCGGGCACCTCGTCGAACATGAACGCCAACGAGGTGATCGCCGAGCTCGCCGGTGAGGGCGCTCACCCCAACGACCACGTCAACCTCGGTCAGAGCTCGAACGACGTGTTCCCCTCGGCCGTCCAGCTCGCCGGCGTCGACGCCGTCGTCAACGACCTCGGCCCGGCGCTGCGCGGCCTCGGCGATGCGCTCGCCGCCAAGGCCGACGAGTTCGCCGACGTGGTGAAGGCCGGCCGCACCCACCTGATGGATGCGGTGCCGGTGACGCTCGGCCAGGAGTTCGCCGGCTACGCCGCCCAGGTCCGCCTCGGCGCCGACCGGGTGGAGGGCACGGTGCCCCGACTCTCCCGCATCCCGCTCGGCGGCACGGCGACCGGCACAGGGCTCAACACCCACCCCGAGTTCGCCGAGCGCGTCCGCGCCCGACTGCGGGACGAGACGGGACTGCCGGTCGAAGCGCCGGCCGATCCGTTCGAGGCGCAAGGCGCCCGCGACGCGCTCGTCGAGGTCTCGGGTGCGCTCAAGGTCGTGGCGGTGTCGCTCACCAAGATCGTGAACGACCTGCGCTGGATGGCATCGGGCCCGCGCGCCGGCCTCGCCGAGATCCGACTCCCCGAGCTGCAGAAGGGCTCGTCGATCATGCCGGGCAAGGTCAACCCGGTGATCCCCGAGGTGGTCGCCCAGGTGGCCGCGCAGGTGATCGGCAACGACGCGGCGATCACCGCCGGCGGGATGCAGGGCAACCTCGAGCTGAACGTGATGATCCCGCTGATGGCGCGCAACCTGCTCGCACCCACCGGGTCGATCCCGCTGCTCGCGTCGGCGGCCCGCCTGCTCGCCGAGCGGTGCGTGGACGGCATCGAGGCCGATCGCGAGGCGTGCCTGCGCCACGCCGAGCACACGCTCGCCACCGCCACGGCGCTCAACCCGCACATCGGCTACGACCGGGCCACCGAGATCGTCCGGGCCGCCGCCGAGTCGGGACGGCCGCTGCGCGAGGTCGCCCGCGACCACGGCGTGCCCGACGACGTCCTCGACGAGGCCCTCGACCTGCACCGCATCGCCCGCGGCGACTGACACCCCGACCCCCGCCCGCCCACCGCTCAGCGACTCTGTGTCGCTGGTTGCCGGGTGGGGCGGCACTCAGCGACTCTGTGTCGCTGGGGTGCGGATCGTGGTCGCCTGGCGTCGGCTGTCGAGCGACTCTGTGTCGCTGGTTGCCGGGTGGGGCGGCACTCAGCGACTCTGTGTCGCTGGGGTGCGGATCGTGGTCGCCTGGCGTCGGTGGTCGAGCGACTCTGTGTCGCTG
>SKSP01000285.1 GCA_007122945.1 Ilumatobacteraceae bacterium
CGTTCGTCGTCATCGATCTCGTAGACGACACGGTACGCACCACGACGCGCCGAGTGGAGCCCAGCGAGTTCTCGCTGCAACCGACCTCCGACACGATGAGGGTTCTGGACGAGCGCGGTGAGCATGAACTCGACGATCGCTGCGGCGGTTCCCTCTGGGAGTCGGCTCAGTTGTCGCTGGGCAGGACCAGTGACTCGCAGTTCGTAGGTGTTGGCGTCGTCGCTCACGTGGTGGGGAACTGCGACCTCAGCTCGTCACCGGTCACGTAGTCGCCGTCGGCATGGGCGCGACGCGCCTCTGCGAGCTCGGTCATCGCAACCGGGTCGGAGAGCAGCTCGAGTGTGTCTTCGAGCGACGCAAGGTCGTCCGGGCTGATCATCACGGCCGCTGGGCGTCCGTTGCGCGTGACCACGATGCGGTCGTGGGTGTGTTCGACGCGGTCGACGATCTCGGAGAACCGGGACTTCACATTCGCCAACGGCAGTGTCTCTGACATGACCACTATTCTAGTCACAACGTTGCGCCGTCTGGCCACGATCGAGTCGCCAACCGCCGGGCACCGAGCGTGATCGGCCCGGCGTCGGGCGACAGCCACCCACCCGCTGTAGGGGGCACCTGTCAGCAAAGTTGCGGCTCAGGCTCCCAGCGTTGGTGCAATTGCGCTTGCGTTGATCCGCAGCTACGCAGGTCGGGTTCGCGTGTTGCCTATCATGGTTGAGCCGGGGAAGGTGAGGTGGCATGTCGTCTGATGCGTACTCGGTGTATCTGGACGGCCAAGCGCGCATGATCGAGATCGTGCAGACGCTCGGCCCGGATGCGTTGAACACTGTGGTGCCGGCCTGCCCTGCGTGGACGGTTCAGGACTTGCTCGCTCACGTGACGGCGGGTGTTGTCGACAGCGTCGCTGGGAACGTGCCTGAGCTCGAGGGGGTCAATCTGATGGACCACTGGAAAGACGCTGCGGCGCACGGTGCGCTGGAGGAGTTGGTGTCGCGCCAGATTCGCGAGCGCCAGGGGCGGTCCGTCAGCGATCTGCTTGCCGAGTGGCGAGCGGCAACGGAACAGGCGGCACCGATGCTGCGGGGGGAACGGTCGTTTCCTCCTGGGGTTCCGCCGCTCATGGAGTGGACGATCGCGATGGACGTCACCGTGCACGACGACGATCTGCGGTGCGCGCTCGGTCGTGAGCCCGCAGACCCGACGCTGCCCTGCTTTGTGCACGCCACCACGTGGTATGGCATGAGTCTCGACATCCGAATTCGTGATCTCGAGCGTCCGGCGATGCGGCTCGAAGCTGAAGACGTGGCACTCGACCTCGGCGAGGGCGCGCCCGTCGCAATCCTGCGTGCCGGCGCCTACGAGATGACCATGGCGCTCACCGGTCGGCGCAGCGAGGAGGAGATCCGTGCACTCGATTGGGACGGCGATCCCAGCCCGTTTCTCGACATCCTTTCGGCGTACACATCTCCATCATGAAGACGCGGTGCCCCGGCCAGCTGAGATGCTCTCGGCATCTGTTCCGGAGGCGCCGGTCAGCGACATCGTGGGCGATTCACGAGACCGACGACGCTGAACGTGCACTGAGTCGGCCACACCCGAGTCGTCGTCCAGTCGAGCAGTGCGGGCGATCAGCACTCTCCTGTGGACGCATCATCCTCCCGGCGGTAGGTGGCACGGCCTCACCGTCGTTTGATGGTCAGGATCGGCATGTCGCGTTCCGATTCGTGCCAGCAAGCGACGTCGGGTGCCTGTCCCACTCGTGCCGGTGAATGGCACCCCAGTGATTGTCGTCGACACCTTCAGTGCTCACCGTGCGTGGCGGCGTGGGGCGACCCGTGTTTGGTCGAAGTCGACGCACGTGACTGCGGGGTCTATAGCCCGATGTCGAGTTCGGGTCCACGTGCAACTGGGGGCGGCGGGATGGCGGGTCGCGCCGGCTGGATGGCGGATGGTGGCGGTTGGATCCCGTGGTCTTCGCACCAGAGTTCGAGGGGCTCGAGGAGAGTTTCGGCGTGGGCGGATTTGATCATTCGCTGGTCGCGAAGCGCTTCGACCGCGTCGACGATCACGTCGGCTGGTACCGGGCGTCCCTCGGCCCAGCAGCGCCAGTGGAACAGCGCGTCTCGTACTCGGGTGAGGGTGTCGATGGTGTTGGCGCCGAGGGCTGCCGAGCGTTCGCTGTCGAGGCCTTCGAGTTGCACTCTGAGCTCGCTCACTTCGACGTCCGCATGTCGGAACAGCTTGGTGTCGGGGAGGGCCGCTGCCTCGACGATCTGCTGGCGTTCCCGCGCTGCGGCGAGTTCGTCGGTGGCCTCGGCGACCTGGTGACGTGCTCGCCGACGCTTGAGGCCCTTGGACTGTCGGAGCTGCGCATTCGTGGACCACACCCGCTCCTGGGCGACTTCGACCGCTTCATGCGCCGCAGCGCGTGCTGGGTGGTGACGGTCGAGGACTCGAGCGGCGCGGTCGCGGCGCTGCTCGGCTTGTCGTAGTTGTGCGGTGAGCTCGTTGCGTCGGTTGTCGTAGCGGTCGTTCAGGTCGTGGGCGCGGCCGAGTTCGTCGCCGATCGCTGCCATGAGCCCGCTGACCCATGTGGGGATCTCGCATCGCGGCTCGAACCTGGGTCGGCTCGGGGTCGCTGCGGGGCGAGCTTCTTGGGTGAGGGTGCGGCGTTGGGTGATGGCGGGGAGGTCGGCGCGTTCGTTGGTGAGCACGCGTTCGAGGATGTCGCGTGCTTCGTCGAGGTCGTGTGATTCGGTGATGACGAGGATCAGGTTCTCTTCTCGGCCGCGGGTGGCTCCGACGTAGAGGCCGCGTCGGGTGGTGGCTTCTGACACGAGCTCGATGCCGACGGTCGTGGTGTCGCCTTGGTTGCCGTGTTCGGTGGCGGCGTAGCCGAGGCGGAGGTGCTCGCGGACGTAGTCGGCCGGCAGGGTGACGGAGCCGGCACCCGTCTTCGATGACACGGTCACGCCACCGGTGTCGTCGATGGCGGTGACGATCCAGGATTCCCGGTTGCGGACTGGTTCGCCGGTCGTGGTGGTCCGCTGGCGGTCGTTGCGTCGTGTCACGACGACATCGCCGACGTGTGCGTGCTCGGTGCCGCCGATCGACACTGCTCGGGAGATGTCGATGTCGCCGGCCGAGACGCGGGCGGTCTGGATAGCGGTGTTGATGGTGTCGACGTGGTCGTTGCTCGATGCGGTGATCGCACAGGTCCCGTGGTCGGCCACGACCGAACGCCAGCGGTCGACGATGAACGCGAGCTGTTCGTCGAGCGTGCCGGCGGTGAGCCGGTCGTGGGCGAGGTAGGTGTCGAGAGCTCCGGGGTCGCCGTGTCGCAGTTGCAGGGATGCGGCTGCTTCCCACGGTGCGGTGAACCGGTGGATGCGGGTGAGTTCGTGCACTCGCCCGGTGGTGCAGAGTTCGTGGAACATCCCGCCGCGGCCGACCGCTTGGAGTTGGTAGGGGTCGCCGACGAGCGCGAGGCGCCGCTGCTGCTGGTCGGCGAGGCGGGTGAGTGCGGCGAGCGAGGCGGTGCCGACCATGCCTGCTTCGTCGACGATCACGGTCGCCCCGGCCGGCAATAGGTAGCGGTCGTGTGGTGGGCGGTCGTCTCGTTGCCACTCGTGGAGCAGCTTGGCGAGCGTGTCGGAGGTGGCGCCGGTCTCTCGTTCGAGGACACGGGCAGCCTTCGCTGACGGCGCAACCCCGAACACCGGTCGCCCGGCACGATCGAGGTCGTCGATCGCGGCGCGCAGCGTGGTCGTCTTGCCGGCACCGGCTGGGCCGACGACGAGCACCAGGCGGTCGTGGCCCGCGACGGCGGCGGCGACGTCAGCTTGGAGGACGTCGAGGTGACCGGCGGTCACCGTGAGCGACGGCTGCGGTTCGGTGGCTTGTGCGTCGAGCGCCCATGATGCGATGAGTTCTTCTTCGGCGAGGATCGCTTCGGTGGTGATGTGGGTTGAGATCGGTTCGTGCCATATCGATCGCCCATCCGAAGCGCGTCTCGCAGCGTTGGTGTCGTCGGGGTCGAGTTCGAGGCAGCGCCGGGTGACAGCATCAGCCCAGCCCTCGATCCGATCAGCCCACTCCTCACCGGACAGTGACGGGTCGGGTCGTGCGATGTCGGTGAGCGCGCCGACGATCTGGGCTCGGTTCCACGACGACCCCGATGACGACAACGCATCGATGAGCCCGTCGATCGAGATCACCGGTGGCCGCTCGGCGGAGTCGACCCGCTTGAGCTCCAGCGCGTCGATCAGATCATGGGCGGTCCAGCCGACGTCGGCTGCTTCGTGGTCCCACCGTGTCGTCAGGTCGGAGACACCGTTGCCGGACTTGTGGGCGCGGGTGTCGACCGCTGCTTCCCGTTTGATGGCGCCGAGTTCCCATTGGTTCGGGTCGCGTCCTTGCCGGGCAACGAAGTCGTCGATCTTCGCTGCGAGTGCGTCGTCGATCTGATCAGAACGCTTCGAGAACACGGTGAGGAGCTCGTCGGGCATCGCCGTCATCTCGGCCTGGCCCTTGTCGATGTCGCCCCATGCGATCCCGAAGCGGTGGGTGAGTTCGTTGCGGAGAACCGACTGGTAGAGACCGCCGAGCATCCGTTGATGCTTCTTCAGGTACCGGGCGTCGAGAGCAAGCCAGCGACCGTCGCCGGTCTGAACTTTCGCCGAGATGACGCAGTGCGTGTGGATCTGGGGGTCGTCGGCACGCGACGTCGTCTGCCGGAACGCCGCGATCGTCAGCCCCTGCGAGTCCGGGTGGAGCCGACGCCCGCCCGAGACCCGGACACGTGTCGTCGACCCATACCGCTCGAGGTGAGCGAGCGCCGCGGTGACCGCGACGTCATGTGCTTCGAGCAACCGGGCGTCGCGTGTGAGCGCCGACAGCACACTCAGCGACTTCGGCGCAGAGAACGTCGCATCGAACCCGGCGACCGCTTTCACGACTGTCCCGTTCGCGAGCACACGGTCGAGGAGTGCTCGTCCGAGCGGCGTCCCCGTCCGTGGGTCACCGCCCTCGAGGACCGCGAGCAGATCGTCGGCCCCAACCTCGCCGGTGAGGCCGAGCCCGGCCGCTTGGTTTCCGTGCCAGGTCCCGGGGATCTCGCCGGGCGCGTCGGTGAGGTAGCGCGTGTAGTAGTCGGCGGCGGCCATCGCGGACTGTGCGTAGATGGTGCGGACGCGGAGCATCAGGTCCCGCCCAGCCATTGGGCACTTGTCTGTCGATCTGTGAGTGCGTGGTCGGGACTGTCCATCGGGAGTACCACCGTCACGGGCTCAAGAGGGTGAGCTGGACGCCGTCGTCAGTACGGTCGCGACGGCGGTTCGCGTTCGTGCGGCCGGTCGATGTCGTGCCGCTCGACGCTGCGGTGGTCGGGGTCGACGTGGGGGTTGCGTCAACGATGATCCCGGGTGGGATTCGCAGCTCGTAGTTCGACGCTGCGAACACGCCACCGGTCGAACGGGACTGCGTGACCGCGACCAATCCGGCCGCGCGGAGGCGGACCAGGGCGCGAGCGACGGTGTCTTTCGCCAGCCCGAGCGATGTCGCCAACGACCGCACCGACGCCGACGCACGACACGCGGTCGTCGGGCCGGTCGAGGCGAGCAGCAACTCTTCGAACACGACCCACCCGGTCGGGCCCAGTCGGCGACGCAGCTCGCGGGCTTCGCCGCTCACGACGACCCGACGGTGGGGGTCAGTCGACATCGGCGGTCTCACCGCTGATGTCGGCGTCGCACAGACGCACGACTCGGCCGGTGAGGGCGAGCTCGAGCAGTGCCCACCGAGGAACACGCAGACAGCCACCCAGACGGATCACCGGCAACCCCGATGCACCACCAGAGGTCTCGTAGTCGCGGGCGAGCTGATAGCCGAGCGACCGACCGATCCGCAGCACCCGCGTTGCTTCGTCCACCGTCAACAACGGCGACGACGACACTCCCAACACCTCGGACGCATCCATGAGACCGTCCGACTTACACCCATGTCATTCACCTGACAAGACCCCCACCACACCGGCCAGAACGACGGTTCGGTACGTAGGAGTACGCCACGGTCCACCCCGGTACGTAGAGGTACGCAACGGTCACTCGGCAAGTGACGAGAGTCACCCCCGGCGATCTGTCCTGAATCTGAGGACACCGGCGTGGCAGCGCATGCGCCACGGTCTCGAAAGATGCTGAATCGGTCCGGAGTATTCGAAGATCTGCCTGCGGAGTATCTGCTTCACGATGATCACGGCGTCCGGCTCACGTGCCCGCCTCGACCGTGCCGTCACCCTTCAGTGGTCACCCGGAGTCAAGTTCGTGTCACGTACTGTCGACAACAGTCTGACGACGACCCTCGACCCCCGCGCGCCCACACCCCTCGTTGGCGCGCCCTTGAGCAACCGGAGCAGCAATGAGCGAACGACGACCCGCACGACGACAGCAGAGAGTCATTCGACTGAGCGCACTTCTGATCGCCACCTTCATCGTGCCGACATTGATCGCGCCCGGCGCGTCGCCGGTGCACGCGGACCCCGCGGCGTCGCTCGAGGCCTCGAAGTCGTCACCGGGCTCGGTGCTCGCGAATGAGGACATCGGCTACACCCTGACCGCGACCAACGCCGGCGATGCCCCCGGCTACAACCTGACGTTCCGAGATGTGCTCCCGGCCGACGTCTCGTACGTCTCCGGCTCGACGGCTCCCGCCCAAGCGGGCGAGCCCGACGTGATCGTCGACGACATCAGCGGTGTCACCACGCTGATCTGGCGCAACGTGGCCGACCTCCAGGCGAACGACTCGTTCACGATCTCGTTCACCGCGGCACCCGACCCCGCTCACTACCCGGTCGGTGCCACTGTCGCGAACGAGGGCAGCGCCTACATCAACGAGGACCCTCGTTGGATCCCTGCGTTCGAGGCCGACGGCAGCCCGGTCCCGCCCGACGAGCAGAACGGCACGGTCCGATCCGCCGATGACGGGACCGAGACCGACATCACGTCGCTCGAGATCACCAAGACCGAGCCGAGCCCGGAAGGAGAGCTGCTCCGCGGCGTCCACACCCAGGCCACCACCTACACGCTCCGTGTCCGTGCCACGGACCAGGGTGGCCACACCGGCACGGTGATCGAGGACCGGTTGCCGGCGGGTCTCGAGTACCTCGGCTGCGGGAGCACCGACAACACCACGACCGGCGAGGAATACCCGGGATCAGGACCGCTCGACCCGACCGGACCGCTCGATCCGTGCCTGCTGCCCGCCACCGTGGAGACGATCGACGACGACGGAACGGTGTTCACGGTGCTGACCTGGGATCTCGGAGCACTCGATGCCGGCGACGAGGTCGTGATCGAGTATCGAGCTGGCATACCGCTCAGGGAGAACACGCTCGACTTCCAAGGACCGACCCCGGGCCCGGACTCACTCGACCAGGGGGCGAACCTCGACAACAACACCGGCGCGTCCACCCGAGAGGGCAGCCCCGACGCGCCCGGCGAGCGCTCGCTGACGAACACCGTCCGGGTCGACGCCGTCTACCAGGGCCCTGTGATCGACGGATTGCCCCAGCCGCTGCCGGTGTCGGACTCCGACACCGAGACCGTGACGATCGAAGACGTCCGGATGCAGAAGTCGGTGGTCGACAACGGGTTCGTCGCCGGAGAGGTCGCCACGTTCACCATCAACATCGACGTCAGCGAGTACGTGAACGCATCCGACATCGTCGTCACCGACGTGCTCCCGAACGGCATGTGCCCGCTCGTGCCCGACGAGAACCCGCTGGGCGAGCCGCTCTGCGACTTCGCCGGCTCCGGTGCCGTCGCACCCACGCACCCGGTCGCGTCGGTGACCCATGATGCGAGCACGGGCGAGTTCACCGTGGTCTTCGAGGCCATCGACGACATCTCCGCAGACGGATCGTTCGCGATCACCTACGAGGCCCGGATGCTGCCCGCCTACACCGGCGGCGGACTCACCGATGTCCCGGTGGTGGTGGGCGACTCCTTCACGAACACCGTGTCGCTGCTCGCCGAGACGACTCCGATCCCTGACACCGGCGAGACCGGGACGTGGATCGTGGACGATGCCTCCTCGGCCAGCCTCGGCACCGGTGACCTCGGCATCGCCAAGCGCATCTTGCCCCGCTACGCGACGGATCCCGATTCGCCGACGCTGTTGCCCGCCGATCCCGGCGCCGGAGCCGTCGGTACCTGCCCAGCGGGGGTCGGCCAGTACGCCGGTCAGGCTGATCTGGACGAGGCGCAGGTGGCATTCCGTCTCGGCGATGTCGTCTGCTTCTTGCTCCAGGTCACCTTCTCCGACGATCTGGACACCCGCAACGCCGTGGTCACCGACTTCCTACCGTCCGGGGTGGCCTATGTCGAAGGCTCCGCGGTTGCGGCAACCGGCAACACGACGACCTTCGAGATCGAAGAGACGCCGTCGCCGGTGACCGGACCGACGTTCCTGCTCGGTGACGTCGACGGCGATGACCGCTTCGTCGAAGCGGGCGACGTGTTCCTCGTGGTGCTCGCCGGCCAGATCGTCGACATCCCCGACGGCGACGATCCCGACGTGCGCGGCAACCTGATGAAGATGCGCACCGAGAACACCGCCGGTCAGGTGCGCTCGTATCGCGACCAGCTCGAGTTCCTCGCCGTCCCCGGGGTCCGGGTCGATCTGCTGAAGGGCGTCGCCTCGGTCGATACGCCGGCGGCGGGACCGAACACTCCGGACATCGACGGTGAAATGGTCCAGCGCGAATCTGCGGTCACGTATCGGATCGACGTCGCCAACACCGGCGTCGCCGAGAACTACACCGACGTGAGCGCCCGAGGCATCGAGGTGTGGGACCTCCTGCCTGAGCTGGTCACCTGCGCGAACGTCGACGCCTCGTCGATCAGCAACTTCGTCGATCCGACGACGTCGTTGCCGACGGCACCGACCACTCCCCAGTACGGAGCGTGTCTCGATCCCACGGACGGCGCGTATCCGTCGTCGCTCGGCGGCGACCGCAGCGTGATCCGCTGGGCGTTCCCGTCGCCCGATCTCGACGACGACCATGTCATCGAGCCAGGCTCGACGCGCACGCTCACCTACACCGTGACGATGCCTTCCGACCTGAGCGCCGGGCTGAACGGACCGAACCGGATCGAGAACACCGCCGGCGTGCGCCAGGTGGAGGGCTTCTCGAACATCGATGGTGAGACCGCCACGTTCGTCCCCGCCGACAACATCGACCCCGACCTCGCCGGCCAGTCGAACATCCCCTCCGCCGACGACATCTCGTGGGTGGTCACCCCCGACACCGAGGTGACCAAGACCGGTGTCACCTCGATCACCGAGACGAACAACAACGAACCGAGCCAGGCCGTCATCGGCGAACGCGTGACGTACACCTATGCGGTCGAGATCCCCCCGCAGACCGCCGTCCACGGCGGCGTCCTGTCCGATGCCTTGCCGACCAACTTCGAACTCGTCTCGGTCGACGACGGGTTCTTCTACACCGACGCCTCTGACTCGGGCACGGTCGGCGCCCTCCCCGCTGGCTTCGACCTCGACGCGAACGGGTCCCTCACGTTCCCGACCACGTACGTCAACGAAACCGACCTCACCCAGCGCTTCGAGGTGGTCGTCACGGCACGAGTGGTCGCCGGCTCGCTGAACCAGACGACGCAGCCGAACCGCACCAACACCGCCCGCTTCAGCTCCGACGTCGAGCCCGGTGGCGACCCGCTGCCCGAACAGACCGACACGCACACGATCCAAGTCCGTCAGCCGACACCGACACTGTCGAAGTCGAACGACGTCACCGACGTCGCCACCGGCGGCGACACGGTCACCTACACCCTCGTGGCCGCAACCTCCGGCTCCCGTCCGCCGCTGCACCGCGGTGTCGTGATCGACTGCCTCCCCGAGCCGCTCGTGTTCCAGGCCGGGAGCGTCGACCCCGCTGCGAGCTTCGTCGACGACACTGCCGGAGACGGCACCAACGGGTGCCCGACCGGAACGACGCGACTCGAGTTCGACCTCGGCACCATCGAACCCGGCAGCGCGAACCAGGTCACGATCACCTACCAGGCCCTCGTACCCGTCGACGTGGTCGGTGGCGACGAGTTCGAGAACACCGCCACGCTGACCGGCAACTCGCTGCGGGCCGACGACCCGAACCCGGGCGACGGTCGCGAGTACTCGGCGACGGCCGACAGCACGTTCGAGGTGCGTTCCAGTGAGCTGACCAAGACGGTCGACCCTGGGAGTGCCACGATCGGCGAGGAGGTGACCTACACGCTGGAGGTCCGCGTCCCGGGTCAGCAGAGCCTCTACCAGTTCACCGTGGTCGACACGGTGCCCGCCGGATTGACCGACATCACCTTCGTCGGGTCGTCGTGCGTACTCGACAACGGCGCCGACACCGCATGCACGTTGCCGCTCACCTTCCTCGGCCCTGTCGCCGCTGGTGGAGCGAGCACGATCGGGTTCACCGCCGGTGATCTCACCGACGTGGTCGTCGACGACCGGCTCGTGACGATCACCTACACCGCCGTGGTCGCCGACGAGTCGGGCAACGTGGCCGGTGCGAACCTGATGAACACCGCCGACACGCGCTGGAACGCCGACGACACCGGCGACGAGGTCACCGTCGGCAACTTCGACGGCTACGAGTGGGACCGCACCGGCCCCGAGGGCTCGGCCACGCTCGGTGTGGTCGAGCCGTCACTCGGGATCGCGAAGAGCGTGTCGGACGCCACGCCGGAGCCCGGCGAGACATTCATGTACACGGTCACCGTGAGCAACGCCTCCGGACCGAACGTGAGCGACGCCTACGACATCGAGATCGCCGACGTGGTTCCGGTCGGCGTCGTGGTCGACGAGGCGACGATCTCGGGGGGAGGGTCGTACGACGCGCCCTCTCGCACCGTCACGTGGCAGATCGCCGGGCCGCTCGCTCCGGGTGCGTCGATGCCGTTCACCTACTCCGCCACGCTCGCTGATTCCGACACGCTGTCGACCGGCGACGAGTTGACGAACACGGCCACCGTCGACGAGTACTTCAGCCTTCCCGCTGGCAACGACGAACGTCGCGAATACGCCGGCCCGTCCGACGACGCGACGGTCACCCCGGCGTTCCCGGCGCTCGACACCACCAAGACGGTGCTCGACGGCCCGCCCGTCTACATCGGCGACGAGGTGACCTGGCGCATCGTCACCGAGAACACCGGCGACGGCTCGGCGTTCGATCTCGTGATCGGCGACGTGTTGCCACCGAACTGGACGTACGTGGCGGACAGCACCGTCGTCGTGGTGCCCGGTGACCCCGACCCGCTCGATCCCGCTCCGGTCCCGGTGCTCGGCGCTGATCCCGCCGGTCGCGTCACGCTCACCTGGTCCGATTTCCTCGTCGAGCTCGAGCCGGACCAGCAGGTCACCATCGAGTTCCGGGCGGTCCCCGGACCCGACGTGGTCGACGATCCCGGCATCGGCTCCATCGTTCCTCACACCAACGACACGACATCGACCGCGGACGACCGCTCGGGCGCTCCCGGCAACGCCGACGGGCCCTACACCGACGACGACGACGCCAGCACTCGCATCGACGCCGTCGACCTGTTGCTCGTCAAGGACGGACCCGACACCGTCGACGCCGGCACGAACATCACCTGGACGATCACGGTCTCCAACCAGTCGACCACCGACACCGCTGTTGGTCCGTTCACCGTGACCGACACCTTGCCCGAGGGCGTCACCTTCGTGTCGGCCGGCGGGGACGGTTGGTCGTGCGACCACGATGCCGGCACCATCACGTGTGACCGCTCGGACGGCAACGACACGCTCGATCCCGAGGGGTCATTCCCCGTGATCTCGATCGTGGTCGCCGTCGCTGCCGACGTCGACGCCGGGACGACCTACGAGAACACGGCCGTCGTCACCGGGCTCACCTACGAGCTGAACCCCGACGACAACACCGACAGCGACACTGTCACAGTCACCACCGCCGCCGATCTGGCCGTCACCAAGGACGGCCCGCCAACCGTGATCGCCGGAGAGTCGATCACCTGGACCGTGGTCGTCACCAACAACGGTCCGTCCGACTCGGTCGCGACCGTCGACGACCCGATCACGATCGTCGACGAACTCCCGCCGGGCACCAGCTACGACTCGGCGACCGGCACCGACTGGACCTGCGACTTCGACACCGGTGACGGAGAGATCACCTGCACCTACCCGCTCACGCTCACCCCGGGACAGTCAGCGCCACAGGTGACGATCATCGCCGACGTCGATTCCGACGTGTCCGTCGGCGCCGAACTGCTGAACACCGTGACCGTCACCCCTGGGGAGACCCCGGACCCCAACCCCGGCAACAACACCGACGATCACCCGACCGACGTCGAGACCTCCGCCGATCTCGCGATCGTGAAGGACCGAACCTCGCCCGACCCCCTGATCGCCGGTGAGCCGGTCGAGTGGACCCTCACGGTCGACAACTCCGGCCCATCCGATGCGGCGGCGCCCGTCACCGTGGTCGACACGTTGCCAGACGGCTTCACGTACGCGAGCCACACCGGTCCGTGGGACTGCGCGGTCAGCGGCCAGATCGTCACGTGCACGCTGGTGGCCGACCCGTCGGCCGAACCGGTGGAGCCCGTCGGCCTCGCGGCCGGCGAGACGGCTCCGGCACTCGTGCTCACCGCCGACACCGATCCATCGCTCGAACCCGACGAGCCGGGCGAGCCGTTCCAGTACGTGAACACCGCCACCGTCAGCTCCCCGACGCCCGATCCCAACCCCGACAACAACACCGATACCGAGGGCTCTGGCGTCGAGGGCGAAGCCGACCTCGCGATCACCAAGACCGGCCCCGACGCCGCCGACGCCGGCAGCCAGA
>SKSP01000411.1 GCA_007122945.1 Ilumatobacteraceae bacterium
TACATGCACCTCGACGACTCCGCGTGCAATCTGGCGTCGATCAACCTGCTCGAGTACCTCGACGGCGACGGCGAGGGGTACGACACCTTCGACGTCGACGCGTACATGCACACCGTCGAGGTCGTGTTCACCGCCCAGGAGATCCTGGTCGGTCGGGCCGACTACCCGACGCCCGCGATCGGCGAGACGAGCCGCAACTTCCGTCAGCTCGGCCTCGGCTACGCCAACCTCGGCGCGCTGCTGATGGCGCTCGGCAAGGCCTACGACTCGCCCGAGGGAAGGTCGTGGGCGGCGGCCCTCACGTCGCTGATGACCGGCCACGCCTACGCCACGAGCGCCCGCACCGCGGCGCGGATGGGTCCGTTCGCCGGGTTCGCCGAGAACGAGGAGCACATGTTGCGCGTCCTGCGCATGCACCGCGACGCGAGCTACGCGATCGAGGACTCCGACGCCGTCCCGGCCGAACTGCTGTCCGCCGGTCAGCGCGCCTGGGAGGCCGCGGTCCGCGACGGCGAGGAGTACGGCGTGCGCAACAGCCAGGCCTCCGTGCTCGCCCCGACCGGCACGATCGGGCTGATGATGGACTGCGACACCACCGGCATCGAGCCCGACCTCGGCCTCGTCAAGATGAAGAAGCTGGTCGGCGGCGGCACGATGTCGATCGTCAACCAGACGATCCCTCGTGCGCTGCGTCGCCTCGGCTACGACCTCGAGCAGGTCGCCGAGATCATCTCCTACATCGACGAGAACAAGTCGATCCTCGGCGCACCGCACCTGGCGCCCGAGCACGTGTCGGTGTTCGCCTGCTCGATGGGCGACAACACCATCCACTACACCGGGCACGTGCGGATGATGGGAGCGGTCCAGCCGTTCCTCTCGGGCGCCATCTCCAAGACGGTGAACATGCCCGAGGAGGCGACCGTCGAGGACGTCGCCGAACTGCACAAGCTGTCGTGGGAGCTCGGCCTGAAGGCGGTCGCGATCTACCGCGACAACTGCAAGGTCGGTCAGCCACTGTCCACGGTGAAGAAGGACAAGCTGGCCGACCCGGTCGAGGCGGCGGCCGACGAGGTCGTCAAGATCGTCGAGAAGGTCGTCCACAAGCCGGTCCGCCAGAAGCTGCCGCGCAGCCGCCGAGGACGCACGTTCGAGTTCCGGGTGGCCGACTGCAAGGGCTTCGCCACGATCGGCGAGTACGACGACGGGCAGCCCGGCGAGATCTTCCTGACCGTCTCCAAGCAGGGTTCCACGCTGTCGGGGATCATGGACGCCTTCGCCAAGTCGATCAGCTACGGCCTCCAGTACGGCGTGCCGATGCGGGCCTTCGTCGAGGCGTTCACGAACATGCGCTTCGAGCCCGCCGGCATGACCGACGACCCCGACATCAGGTTCGCCAGCTCGATCATGGACTACCTGTTCCGCCGCCTGGCGCTCGAGTACCTCACCTACGAAGAGCGCGCCGAGTTGGCGATCTTCTCGGTCGGCGAGCGGCTGCAGCCGACGCTCCCCGGCGTCGAGGAGTCGGTCGTGGAGACCTCACAGGGGACCGAGCTCGCGCCCGACCCGAAGTCGGTCGAGACCGCCGAGGACCTCGCCGCGGCGATGGAGGCCGGCACGATCGCCGAGACCCCGGAGGACAACACGGCGGCACGCGGCATCGTCCGTCCGGTGCCGAGGTCCGACGAGGTGCGCACCGGTGACGCCCCGATGTGCATGCAGTGCGGTGTCCAGATGATCCGGGCCGGCAGCTGTCACGCCTGCCCGAGTTGCGGCAGCACGAGCGGCTGCAGCTGAGATCGCAGGACCAGCGGCGTCCTGATGGACACGGGGGACGCTCCGGAATCCGGTCCGCCGCTCGACGATCCGGTCGAGCGGCGGCGGTACCCCCGGGACACCCAGGAGTTCGACCGCCTCGCCAACCTGTCCGACGCGATCTTCGGGATCGCGATGACGTTGCTCGTGTTCACGCTGAACGACGGCGAGGTTCCGCTCGACCGGATCGGATCGGCGATCGTCGACCAACGTGGCGAACTGATCGCGTTCGTGATCAGCTTCGCGCTCATCGCGAACTTCTGGTGGATCCACCATCAGCTGTTCTCGAAGCTCGCGTTCGTCGAGCCCGGCCTCGTGGTCGTCAACCTCGTCCTGCTCGGAGCGGTCGCGCTCATCCCCTACCCGACGAGGTTGCTCGGCCTCGACCCGACGGCGGGCGCCGCCGTCGTTCCCTACCTGGGCCTCATGAACGTGATCTCGATCCTGCACCTCGTGCTGCTCGTCCGGGCGAACTCGACGGGCGCCTGGAGCCGGCCGCTGCCGGGCGACGTCTTCCGTTGGGTCCTCGCCGTGTGGGGGAGCAGTACGGCGGTCACCCTGATCGCGTTCGGTGTGGCGTTCGTCTGGCCGGTCGTCGGACTCGTCGTCGCGCTCTCCAGCTGGATCGTGTCGACCGCGATCGAACGTCGCGCCCCGGCCGCCTACTCGGCCTGGGCGTGACGCCGTTGGCGACTCGTCAGAACAGCTCGGCGGTCGCCAGGTCGGCGCCGGCGCGCAGGGAGCGGAGCTTCTCCCACACGACCGACGGGGCGATGTCGCCGATTCCGGCGGTCGTGTCGAACCCGCAGTCGGTGCCGGCGATCACCCGGGTCGGGTCGCCGATCTCACCGGCGATGCGGACCAGCCGGTCGGCGACGACGGCGGGGTGCTCGACGTAGTTCGTCGTGGTGTCGATCACCCCGGCCACCAGCGCCATTTGGTCGGGGAGCGGGCGGTCGTGGAAGCACCGGTACTCGTGGGCGTGGCGGGCGTTCGCCATCGAGAGCACGAGTGCTCCCACCCGTGCCTCGTACAACCGCGTCTGGATCTCGGCGAGCTCCACGTCGTGGGTGTGCGGCCCGCCGTAGTTGCCCCAGCACACGTGGAGTCGGACCCGATCCGGGTCGATCCCCTCGATCGCGTCGTTGATCGCACTCACCACCAGCTCCACCCAGTCGAGGAACTCCGACAGCGGTCGGTCGGCGAACAACGTGTGGCGCTCGAGGGCGAGGTCGGGTGCGTCGATCTGGAGGACGTGGCCGTGGCCGACGATCGCCCCGTACTCGACGGCGAGTGCGGTGGCGACCGCCCGCACGTACTCCTCCATCGACGGGTAGTGGCGGTTCTCCATCGCCGACGCGACGATGCCGGGTGACGCGGCGGTCATGAACGTCTCGGCGAACGGTGCGCCCGCGAGCAGCGCGCACTCGGCGTCCACGTCGCCGGTGTCGCGGTACGCGACGTCGCCGATCGCCGCGGGGGCGCGCATCAAGCTGACCTTGGTGCGGGCGAGACGGGGCGCGTTGATCTCGAGGAAGTCCGGGTGCGCCGCCAGGTCGGCCATCAACCGACGGTCGCTGGTGCCGCCGAACCCGGTCATCCGGTGCTGCACGTACGTCACGAAGCTCTCCCGGGCCTGCTCGCCGTCGTTGCCGACGTCGATGCCGGCGTCGGCCTGCGCGGCGATCACGACGTCGGTCGCCGTCCGGACCGCCGCGTCGAGCTCGTCGGGGTCGACCTCCTCGCCGCGGCTGCGGCGGCCGTGCAGCTCGGCGAGCTCGGTCGGGCGCGGCAGGCTGCCGGCGTGGGTGGTGATGATCCGTGACTCGCTGCGCAACACGGTGTGCAGTCTGCTGCAGCGGCGGTGCCTCGTGTGTCACACTCCGGCGATGTACTCCTGGACGGTCGGCGACATCACGGTCACGAGCGTGATCGAGGTCGAGGGTTCGGCGCCCGGGACGTTCCTGTTCGACGAGGCGACGCCCGAGGTGGTCCTCGACCGCCACGGGTGGGCGCGCGGGTCGTACGTCGACGATGCCGGTCGCCTGCTGACCCGAGTCCAGGCGCTGGTGATCCGATCCGCCGACACGACCATCGTCGTCGACACCTGCATCGGCAACGACAAGGAGCGCGACGTGCCGGCGTGGAACCAGCTGCAGCTCCCGTTCCTCGACCGGTTCCGCGCTGCCGGGTTCGACCCGCTGGCCGTCGACGCCGTGGTCTGCACGCACCTCCACGTGGACCACGTCGGGTGGAACACGATGCTCGTCGACGGCGAGTGGCGGCCCACGTTCCCCGACAGCCGCTACCTGTTCGCCGGGCCGGAGTACCGCCACTGGTCGGCCGAACCGCACTGCCACCGGCCCGAACACGACGATTCGATCGCTCCGGTGGTCGCGGCCGGCCTCGTCGATCTCGTCGACGTCGACGCGGAGGTCGCTCCCGGAGTCACGCTCGTACCGACTCCCGGCCACACGCCCGGGCACTGCAGCGTTCGGCTCGACTCCGACGGCGCGGCGGCGCTCATCACGGGGGACTTCATGCACCACCCGGTGCAGGTCGCGTCACCGGAGTGGTGCTCCCGCTTCGACGTCGACCGGACACGATCGGAGCAGACCCGCCGCGAGTTCGTCGAGGCGCACGCCGATGACGAACTGCTGTTGATCGGCACGCACTTCGGTGGTCCGTGCTCCGGCCGTATCGTCACCACCGACGACGGTCACGTGCTCGAGCCCGCCGCGACCTGACCCGCGGCTCAGTCGGACCGGGGCCGGTGCTCGCCCTCGTCCACGGCGAGCGCCACGCAGTAGCCGGCGAGGAGCAACAGGTTGGCGAGGTACAGCCACAGCCCGAACAGCACCACGGCCGCGAGGCCACTGCCCGCGACGCGCTCCTCCCAGTTCGCTCCCTCGGCGAGGTACACCAGATAGCCGAGCGACATCACGGCGAGCCCGACGGCGGTGACCGCGGCGCCGACCGCGAGCGCCCGGAACGTCACGTCGGCCGGGCCGAACCACCAGTGCAGCGCGATCACGGTGATCCACGAGATGACGGTGCCGCTGCCGACCGCCACGATCCACCCGAGCGCCGTCAGCAGCGGCCCGTCCCCGATCGCCGTCGTGCTGATGGTGGCGGCGACGAACCCTCCGAGGACGAGCAGGGGCAACAGCACGATCACGGCGAGGGCCCGGGCCCGACCTCGCAGGCCGTGCATGGCCGGGTCCTCGTCGACCGACATCGCGTCGAACGCCTGGACGAGGCCGCTGCCGAAGGCGGTCGCCGGCCACACCGCGGCGACCAACGCGATCAGGCCGACACCGGTGCCCACCTCCAGCAGGGACCGCACGAAGGCGTCGATCTCGACGTCACCGGGCGCGAGCTCCTGGAACCGGTCCGCCACCGAGGTCACCCGATCCTCGCCCAGCAGCGAGCCCGTGAGCCAGGCCACCAGCAGCAGCGCGGGGACGACCGATACCAGCGAGTAGAAGGCGAGCCCGCCCGCGAACAGCAGCACGTCGCGGTCGCGGAGGCGTTCCACGACGTCGACGGCCGGCTCCGGTAGGCGGTCCTCACCCCGATCGAGGGTGGACGACACCCATCGCCGGAACCGTGACCGCTGCCGCTCGAGCCGTGCGGATCGCACCGCGTCCCAGCGACCGCTGGCCACGTCGGCGTCCATGCCCAGGCGGGTACCCGTTGTGTGTCCGCGGCAAACGAGTCGACACGACGCCTGGGCATCGGGGACGACCCACCGCGAGACTGGGCCGATGACGAACGACGATCACGCGCCGGAGACCTTCGACCTGATCATCGTCGGGACCGGATCCGGGAACTCGATCCCCGAGTACCTCGACGACCACCGCATCGCCCTCGTCGAACGTGGGGTCTTCGGCGGGACGTGCATCAACCGGGGGTGCATCCCGTCGAAGATGTTCGTCCTGCCCGCCGACATCGCCGAGACGGCCCGGCACGCCGGCCGGCTCGGGCTCGACATCACGGTGAACGGCGCCGACTGGGCAGCGATCCGCGATCGCGTCTTCGGCCGCATCGACCCGATCGCCGACAGCGGCCGCGAGTACCGGGCCGCCGGCACGGCGAACGTCACGCTGGTCTCCGGGACGGCCCGGTTCGTCGACACCCACGTCCTCGACGTGGACGGTCGGCGGATCACCGCCCCGAAGATCCTGCTCGCCGCGGGGTCGCGTCCCTCGATCCCGGCGATCGACGGACTCGTCGAGACCGGCTTCCACACGTCGGACTCGATCATGCGGCTCGAACGCCTCCCCGAACGGCTCGGCATCATCGGCGGTGGCTACATCGCCGCCGAGATGGGGCACGTGTTCGACGCGCTCGGGTCCGAGGTCACGCTGTTCAACCGATCCGACGGGTTGCTCCGCGACCAGGATCGGGAGATCGCCGCCCGGTTCACCGAGCTGTTCGCCCGGCGCGTCGACCTGCATCTCGGCCACCTCCCGACCGCGATCTCGCGCACCGACGACGGGCGGATCGCGATCGACTGGCACGCGGACCGTGTCGTCGTCGACGAACTGCTCGTCGCGACGGGTCGCGAACCGAACAGCGACCTGCTCGACGTCGACGAGGCCGGCATCGAGTGCGAACACCACGGTCGGGTGGTGGTGGACGACACGATGGCCACGAACGTCCCGGGCATCTTCGCGGTCGGCGACCTCGTGAACGAGTTCCAGCTCAAGCACGTCGCCAACGCCGAGGCGAAGGTCGCCTTCTGGAACATCGCCCACCCCGACGACCTGCGCCGGCTCGACAACCGGTTCGTGCCGTCCGCCGTCTTCAGCGATCCGCAGGTGGCGGCGGTCGGGTTGACCGCGGATCAGGCCGACGAGCAGGGCGTCCCCGTCCTCGTCGGCCGGCGGGACTTCGGCGACACCGCCTACGGGTGGGCGCTCGAGGACGAGTCCTCGTTCGCCAAGGTGCTCGTCCACGCCGAGAACGACTCGATCATCGGCGCCCACGTCATCGGACCGCAGGCCGCCACGCTGATCCAGCCGCTCGTGCAGGCGATGCAGTTCGGCCAGACCGCCACCGACGTGGCGCGTGGCGTGTACTACATCCACCCGGCGCTCACCGAGGTGATCGAGAACACCCTTCTCGACGCGATCGAGCGGCGCTGACCCCGCCTGCGGCCGGCGCCCTTGGTACGGTCGTCGGCAGGG
Source organism: Ilumatobacteraceae bacterium (assembly GCA_007122945.1). Lineage (GTDB taxonomy): Bacteria > Actinomycetota > Acidimicrobiia > Acidimicrobiales > Ilumatobacteraceae > SKSP01. The sequence continues at coordinate 7,005 of SKSP01000411.1, forward strand.
CCCGAGGGAGGCTCCGGGAGGGGTCCGGGTAGGGGCCCGGGAAGGGGACGACGTGAGCACGCACGAACGGCACGACCTCGTGATCCGCGGTGGAACCGTCGCCGACGGCACCGGTGGGCCGCTGCGAGAGGCCGACGTGGCCATCGACGGCGGCGTGATCGTCGACGTCGGCCGGGTGACCCGTGCGGGCCTGGAGGAGATCGACGCCGCCGGCCTGCTGGTCACGCCCGGGTTCGTCGACGTCCACACCCACTACGACGGCCAAGCCGTCTGGGACGACCGCATGACGCCCTCGTCGTGGCACGGCGTCACGACCGCCGTGATGGGCAACTGCGGGGTCGGGTTCGCCCCGTGCCGCCCCGACGACCACGACACGCTCGTGCGCCTCATGGAGGGCGTCGAGGACATCCCGGGCGTCGTGCTCGCCGAAGGACTGCCGTGGACATGGGAGACCTTCGAGGAGTACCTCGACGCCGTCGAGGCGCGTCCTCACGACATCGATGTCGCCGCCCAGCTCCCACACGGCGCGCTGCGCGTGTACGTGATGGGCCAGCGTGGCGCGGACCGGGAGCCGGCGACCGCCGACGACATCGTCGCGATGGCCCGCATCGCCCGGGCCGCCGTGGACGCCGGTGCACTCGGGTTCTCGACGTCGCGCACGCTCAACCACCGCTCCAGCGACGGCGCGCCGACACCGTCGCTGACCGCCGGCGAGGACGAGCTGACCGGGATCGCCGAGGCGCTCGGTGCGGCCGGTCGCGGTGTGCTGCAGGTCGTCTCCGACTTCACCGACCCGGAGGCCGAGACCGCGATGCTGCGGCGCATCGTCGAGCGGTCCGGTCGGCCGCTGTCCGTCTCGCTGGCGCAGAACGACCGGTTCCCCGAGGCGTGGCGAGGGCTGCTCGCCTGGATCGACGGCGCCGTCTCCGACGGGCTCGAGGTGCGCGCCCAGGTGGCGGGTCGCCCGGTCGGGTTGATGCTCGGCCTCGACGCCACCTTGAACCCGTTCGTCGGGTGCCCGAGCTTCCGCGAGATCGCCGCGCTGCCGCTCGCCGAGCGCGTGGCCCGCTGGCGCACCTCGGCGTTCCGGGAACGGATCCTCGCCGAGGAGCCGGGTGGCGGTCACTTCGCGTCCGGCGTGCTCCGGCGTTTCGACAAGATGTTCCTGCTCGGCGATCCGCCCGATTACGAGCAGCCCCCCGAACGTTCGATCGCAGCTCGGGCGCAGCGCGAGGGTGTCGCTCCGGCCGAGCTGGCCTACGAACTGCTCGCCGAGAACGACGGCCGGAACCTGCTCTACCTGCCGTTCTTGAACTACGCCCAGTTCTCGCTCGACCCGTCGTACGAGATGCTGAGCAACCCGAACACGATCCCGGGCCTCGGCGACGGCGGCGCGCACCTCGGCACCATCTGCGACGCCAGCTTCACGACGCACCTGATCTCGCACTGGACCCGCGACCGCACCCGTGGCGACCGCATCCCGGTCGAGACCGCGGTGCGCTGGCACACCCACGACACCGCCGCGACGCTCGGCCTGTACGACCGAGGTGTGCTCGCGCCCGGGTACAAGGCGGATCTGAACGTGATCGACCTCGACGCGCTCACGATCCGGCCACCCCGCATGGTGCGCGACCTGCCGGCGGGGGGCCGTCGACTCGTGCAGGACGCCGAGGGGTACCGCGCCACCGTCGTGTCGGGCGCCGTCACGTACCGCGACGGCGAACCGACGGGCGCGCTGCCGGGCCGACTGGTCCGCGGCGCCCGGCCCGCACCGGCCGACGGAGGTCGCTGAGATGACCCACGAACCGCGAGTCCTCGAGCCGCACTGCGAATGGACGGCCGCCGACGTCGCCGACCCCGGCACGTGGACCGAGGTGCTCACCGACGCCGAGCTCGACGAGATCGACACGGCGTTGCGCCACGCACTCACCGTCTCCGACGACGTACTCGACATCGGCGCCGAGCACTTCCCGTTGCCGACCCTGTCGGAGCGGCTCGGCCGCATCGAGCGCGAGCTGATCGACGGTCGCGGCTTCGTGCGTCTCCGTGGCGTCGACCGCAGCAGCTACACCCAGGCCGAGACGGAGATGATCTACTGGGGCATCGGGATGCACCTCGGGCGCCCGTGGCCACAGAACCAGCACGGCCACGTGCTCGGCGACGTGATCGACCAGGGCAAGGCGATGGACGATCCGACTGCCCGCGGCAACGAGATCGGCGGCGCCGCGCTGCCGTTCCACTGCGACGGCTCCGACCTGGTCGGGTTGATGTGCCTGTCGAACGGGCTGGAGGGCGGGCTGTCCGCGGTCGCCAACTCGGTGCGGATCCACAACGAGCTGGTGCGCGCGGATCCCGAGGCGGCGGCCGCGCTGTACGAGCCGCAGCCCTACGACTACCGCGGCGAGCAGCCCGAGGGCGGCAAGGGGTGGTACACGCTGCCGGTGTTCACCGACTGGGACGGCCGGCTGTTCGTGCGGTGCATCCCGCCGTACATCCGGGCCAGCCAGCGCCACGACGACGCGCCCCGCCTCACACCCGAGGCCCGCCGGGGCCTCGATGCCATCGTCGAGCTCGCCGACGACCCCGACCACCACGTCACGATGGAGCTGCAGCCCGGCGACATGCAGTTCATCGACAACTTCCACGTGCTGCACGGCCGGACGGCGTACACCGACGACCGCGCGTCGGGCCGAGTCCGGCACCTGAAGCGCCTGTGGCTGGAGACCTCGGTGCTGCAGGATCGCCCACCGTGGTTCCGCAACGCGGCCGACTCCCACTGGGCCCGTCGCCGCAGCGCCAGCCGCCTCACCACCACCTGACCCGAACCGTCCGCGTGAATCGGCAGGTTCCGGTCGATCGGCGCGGACGGAACTGGTGGGTTGCACCCGAACCGTCCGCGTGAATCGGCAGGTTCCGGTCGATCGGCGCGGACGGTTGGCGGGGTCGGGGGTTGGGTGCGACGCTGGGGGAATGGCGCTCCGGCAGAACCAGCTCGACCAACTCCGCGACGGGAGCTTCGACGTGCTCGTGGTGGGCGGTGGCATCAACGGGGCGGTGTCGGCCGCCTCGCTGGCCGGGCGGGGTGCGTCGGTCGCCGTCGTCGACCGCGGCGACTGGGGACACTTCACCAGTCAGGAGTCCTCCAATCTGGTGTGGGGCGGGTTCAAGTACCTGGAGAACTACGAGCTCCCGCTCGTGTTCGGGCTGTGCCGCTCGCGCAACCGGCTGATGAAGACGTACCCGAGCAACATCCGCGAGATCGGGTTCCTGGCCGCGCTCGACGAGACCGCGCCGTACTCGCCGAAGTTCGCCTTCCTCGGCGCCGTGGGGTACTGGATGATCGGCATGTTCGGCACCAAGCGGCCGAGGCTCTTGAACCGTCGCAAGGTGGAGGCCGAGGAGCCGGTCATCGACACGTCGACGGTTCGCGGTGCGATCCAGTACCAGGACGCCTACCTCATCGACAACGACGCTCGCTTCGTGTTCTCGTTCGTCCGCTCCGCGATCGAGGCCGGCGCGACGGCGGCGAACTACGTCGAGTTGGTGTCGGCCGAGCGTCGTGACGGCCGCTGGACGGCGCGCCTGCGCGACACCGAGACCGGCGACGAGCTCATCACCACGGCGAAGGTCATCATCAACGCCGCCGGGCCGTTCGTCGACGACGTGAACGCCGGTTTCGACCTGCGGACCACCCACCGGATCGTCTACTCCAAGGGGATCCACCTCGTCGTTCCACGGCTCACGACGCACACCCACGAGCGGGTGCTGGCGTTCTTCGACGACACCCAGCGGTTGTTCTACGTCATCCCGATGGGGAAGCGGTCGGTGATCGGTACGACCGACACCCGGGTCGACGAGCCGTTCACCGAGGTCGACGACGACGACCGCACGTTCCTGCTCGAGCAGATCAACGCCCGCCTGCGGCTCGCGACGCCGCTCACCGTCGACGACGTGATCGCCGAGCGCAGCGGTGTGCGCCCCCTTGTCGTCAAGCGCGGTGCCGGCGAGCAGCGCGACGAGGACTGGACGTCGCTGAGCCGCAAGCACGAGATCGAGCGCGACGACGAACGGGCCGTGATCACGATCTTCGGCGGCAAGCTCACGGACTGTCTCAACGTGGGCGAGGAGGTGGCCGCGGAGATCGAGGCTCTCGGCGTCCCGCTCGAACGCGACCTGCACAACTGGTACGGCGAGCCGGCGGCGGCGACCCGCGACGAGTTCTACCGTCAGGCCCGCCGGATGAAGCTCGACGCGATGCGCACCAAGCCGGACACCGAACCGCTGAGCGACCGGCTGTGGCGACGGTACGGCCGGCGCGCGTTCTCGATGCTCGAGGCGATCCGCGACGACCCACGCATGGCCGAGGACATCATGGACGCTGCCGATTACCTGCGAGTGGAGCTCCACCTCGCTGCGAGCACCGAGATGATCACGCGGCTGGAGGACTTCATGCACCGGCGCTCGAAGATCGATCTCGTCGTCACCGACGACGAGATCCGTGGTTCCGCCGGACTGCGGGAGGTGGCGGAGATCCTGTTCGGCGACGACGCCGACCGTCGCCTGGCCGAGTACCTCGGCGACGACGCGACGATCACCCGACGATGACGACGCCGCGCATCGTCGGGTGGATCTCGCAGAAGTAGGCGTACTCGCCGGGCTCGTCGAAGATCACCCGGAACACGTCGTCCTCACCGAGGAGGCCGGAGTCGAACGCCTCGGGAGCGTCCGGACGTGACGTCACGGTGTGGGCGAACGCGTCGCGGTTGACGAACTCGACGGCGGTGCCGGGCACCACGTGCAGTTCGGTCGTGTCGAACCGCGACCGCTCGATCTCCACGGTCGCGACGGGTTGATCGCGAATCGCCGACCCGGGCCCGTCGTCGGCGCACGCTGCGGTGGACAACAGCGCAACGGCCACCATCACGAGCGGGACGATCGGGGTCGGGAACGAGCGGGGACGGCGGGGGTGGGGAAGGCGGTGGTGGGGACGGAGGGGGTGATCAGACATGCCCGCGGTTCGGAGCGAGCGGTTCCGCGGATGGCGACCAATCCGGGTGGTGGGTCGGACCGAACCACCGACGAACCCGTTCCCCGGGTTGACGTGAACCGACCGAAAGGACACCGAACGATGCGCAGCAAGCGACTGACGGCGATGATCGCCGCACTCGGACTCACCGCGGCGGCCTGTGCCGGCGACGACGCCGACACCACCCCCGCGACCGAGGCTCCCTCCGCGACCGAGGCCCCGGCTCCGGAGCCCGAGACGCCCGACGCCCCCGACACGGACGACACGGCCGACACGGATGACACGGCCGACACGGATGACACGGACGACACGGCCGACACGGATGACACGGACGACACGGCCGACACGGATGACACGGACGACACGGCCGACACGGATGACACGGACGACACGGCCGAGCACGACATGGGTGCCATGGATGACGACGACGACATGGCCGACGCCGGCGAGATGGGCTCAGCGGACACCGAGCCGGCCGTCGACGACGGCGCCTCGACGCTGCGCGCCGCGATGACCAGCCTCCTGCAGGAGCACGTGTACCTGGCGGGAACCACCGTCGTGGTCGCCGTCGAAGCCGGCGGCGATCTCGACGATCCCTCCGTGCAGGCGGCTGCCACCGAGCTCGACGCCAACTCCGTGGCGCTGGCCGACGTCGTCGCCTCGGTGGCGGGGGAGGAGAACGGTGAGGCGTTCCTCGGGCTGTGGCGGGAACACATCGGCTTCTTCGTCGACTACACGCTCGGCGTGGCGACCGGCGACGAGGCGATGGCCGAGCAGGCCCTCACCGATCTCGACGGCTACAAGCAGGCCGCCGGGGCGTTCTTCGAGGAGA
>SKSP01000040.1 GCA_007122945.1 Ilumatobacteraceae bacterium
GGCGGAGACGTTGCGGAACAAGGGGTTCGAGGGACGCGTCGTGGTGGTCGGCGCCGAGCGTCACATGCCCTACGACCGGCCGCCACTCTCGAAGAAGGTCCTGGCGGGCGAGTGGGAGCCCGAGCGGGCGCTGCTGCGCCGCCTCGACGACATCGGCTCGCTCGACGTCGAGTGGCGGCTCGGGGCCCCGGCCGTCGGACTCGACCTCGCCGCTCGCTCGGTGCGTCTCGACGACGCCGAACTCGGCTTCGACGCGCTCGTGATCGCGTGCGGCGCGTCGCCGAAGGTGCTGCCCGGGGTCGAGCTCACCGACCCTGATGACGACGGTCCGATGATCACCGTGCTGCGGACCCTCGACGATTCGCTCGCCCTGCACCGCCGACTCGCCGACGGTGACGCCCGAGTCGTGGTGGTCGGTGCCGGTTTCATCGGGCTCGAGGTGGCGGCCACCGCGCGCCGGCTCGGCAACGACGTCGTCGTGCTCGAAGGGGCGTCCGCGCCGCTCGTGCGGGCGCTCGGCGAGGAGATGGGCGCGGCCGCGTCGGCGTTCCACGCCGACCACGGGACCGAGATCCGGTGCGACGTGTCCGTCGAGGGGATCGACCTCGACGGGGTCCATCTCGAGGGTGGCGAGGTGGTCGCCGCCGACGTCGTCGTGATCGGCGTCGGCGTCGCGCCGAACACCGACTGGCTCGACGGGAGCGGCGTCGAGATCCGCGACGGCATCGTGTGCGACGAGACCCTCGCCGTGACGGCGGCCGACGGCTCGGACACGACCGGCGTGTACGCGGCCGGCGACGTGGCGCGCTGGTACCACCGCCTCTTCGACGAGGAGGTCCGCATCGAGCACTGGAGCAACGCCGCCGAGCAGGGCGCAGCCGCCGCCGGGAACCTGTTGGCCGTCGCCGCCGGCGACGACCCGACGCCCTACGACGAGGTCCCGTTCTTCTGGAGCGACCAGTACGACCGTCGCATCCAGTTCCTCGGCCGATCGTCGCCCGACGACGAGGTCCGGATCGTCTCGGGTTCGCCCGAGGAGCGGTCGTTCCTCGCGCTGTTCGGGTGTGACGGCCGGCTCCGTGGTGCGCTCGGCCTCAACGTGCCGCGCCTCGTGATGCCGTACCGCAAGCTGCTCGCGGAGAGGATCTCGTGGGACGACGCACTCGCCCACGCGGCCGAGACGTCGGGCTGAGCGTCCCGCCGGTGCCCACCCGAGCCGATCGCTCCGGGTCCTCCGCCGGTCTAGGGTCGCGCCATGAGTGACTCCGACTCGCACCTGTCGCGGGTGTGGTTCAAGGTCACCGACCTGCAGGTCGCCTCCGGGACCGGGTGCCGCGTCACCACCGTCGACGGCGAGGAGTACCTCGACTTCGCGGCCGGAATCGCCGTCAACTCGACCGGGCACGCCCACCCCGCCGTGGTCGAGGCGATCGCTCGCCAGGCCGGCCGGTTCGTCCACGCGCAGGCGAACGTGTTCACCCACGACCTGCTCGAACCGCTGGCGGCGCGACTCGCCGAGATCACGCCGGCGGGGATCGACACCTTCTTCTTCGCCAACTCGGGTGCCGAGATCACCGAGGCCGCGGTGAAGCTCGCCAAGCAGGCGACCGGTCGCTCGCACACCATCGTGTTCGACGGTTCCTTCCACGGCCGTACCCACCTCGCCATGGCGATGACCACCTCGAAGGCCAGCACCCGGGCCGGCTACGCGCCGTTGCCGTCGGGCGTCTTCGTCGCCCCCTTTCCCGACCCGCTGGTCGCCGATCGCGATGCCGAGGTGAGCCGGGCGCTGCGCGGGCTCGACCATCTGCTCGCCACCCAGACCGCACCGGCCGAGACGGCCGCGATGATCCTCGAACCGGTCCTCGGTGAGGGCGGGTACGTGCCCGCCCCGGCCGAGTTCGTCGAGGGGGTCGTGGAGCGCTGCCGGACGCACGGGATCCTGTTCGTCGCCGACGAGGTGCAGAGCGGGTTCGGCCGCACCGGCGAGATGTTCGCCGTCGACCATCTCGGCGTCGAACCCGACATCATCTGCATGGCGAAGGGCATCGCCTCGGGCTTCCCGTTCGCCGCCCTCGGCACCCGCCGCGAGCTCGACGACCGCTGGCCGACCGGCAGCCACGGTGGCACCTACGGGGGGAACCCGATCGGGTGCGCGGCGGCGCTCGCGACGATCGACGTACTCACCGCGCCCGGCTTCCTCGAGAACGTGCGCGCCCGTGGCGAACAGCTCACCGACGCGCTGCGTGAGCTCCAGGGCGAACACGGCGAGCTGCGCCAGGTGAGGGGTCCCGGCCTGATGGTGGCGACGTCGTTCACCGACCCCGTCCGGGCCACGAGCGTCGTCCGGCACTGTCTGCACGACGGGCACCTGATCCTGATGACCGCCGGCCCGTCGGGACAGGTCGTGCGGTGGATGCCGCCGCTCGTGGTGACGGCGGCCGAGATCGACGAGGCGTTCGAGGCGTTCGCGACGGCGCTGAGGGCGACCGGCTGAGGGTCCCGGCGTGCCCCGCCTCGACGCCACCCGCCTCGGTGCCTGGCGCGACCTGAGCAGCGGGATCGCCGAGGTGACCCGACTCGTCCACGACGACCTGATCGCCGAGTGGGACATCCCGCTCGGCTGGTTCGACGTGCTCGCGGCGCTCCAGCGACTGGGTGGTCGCGCGCGGCCGACGGCGGTCGCGGCGGAGTTGCGGCTCCCGCCCTCGAGCCTCAGCCGTCGACTCGACCGCCTGGAGGAGGAGGGGTGGATCGCCCGGCACCGCCATTGCGACGATCACGACCACCGCAGCGTCGAGGTCGAGTTGACGCGTCGGGGCCGCAACCTGTGGCGCGAGATGAACGTGACCTATCGCCGTTCGGTGCAGCAGCACTTCGCGGCACGGCTCTCCGACGACGAGATCGCCACCCTGGTCGACGTCGCCGGCCGGCTGTCGGGGTCGGACGACGAGGCGTGACTCGCGGCCCGAGCCCGTTCAGCTGACGTCGGCGTACATCGACTCGATCGCGTCGGTGTATCGGGCGTGGATCCCGCGGCGCTTGAGCTTCGAGGTCGGGGTCAGCACGTCGCTGTCGGGCATCCACTCCTCGCCGAGCAGCACGAACCGCTTGATCTGCTCGACCTGGGCGAACTGCTGGTTGATCTCGTCGACGCCGGCTTGCACCTCGGCGAGCACGTCGGGGTCGGCCGCCAGCTCCTCGAGCGACAGGGAGGCCTTGTCGTGCTTGTTCGCCCACACAGCGGCCGCTTCGGGGTCGAGCACGAGCAGCGCCGAGCAGAACTTGCGGTTGTCGCCGATCGCGCAGGCCTGGCCCACGAGCGGGATCATCTTGAGGGCCGCTTCCAGGTTGGCGGGGCTGATGTTCTTGCCGCCGGAGGTGATGATCAGCTCCTTCTTGCGGTCGACGATGCGGAGGTAGCCGTCGTCGTCCATCTCCCCGATGTCGCCGGTGTGCAGCCATCCGTCGACGAGCGTCTCGGCGGTCTTCTCGGGTGCCTTGAAGTAGCCCTGGAACACGTTGCCGCCGCGGCAGGTCACCTCGCCGTCCTCGGCGAGGCGCACCTCGCA
>SKSP01000536.1 GCA_007122945.1 Ilumatobacteraceae bacterium
CGACCCCACCCGCACCCCAGCGACTCTGAGTCGCCCAGCGCCGGCATACCCGGCAGCCAGCGACTCTGTGTCACTCAGCTGCAGATCCGAACCCGACCCCACCCGCACCCCAGCGACTCTGTGTCGCTCAGCGGTCGGTCCGAGAGCTGGTCGGTCCGGGGCTGAGCGGTCCGCGCAGGGGCGGGCCGAGCGCTGTCAGCGGAGGGGAGCGGGGAGGGGAGCGGCATGGACGACGACCAGGCGCTGGGTGGCGCGGGTGAGGGCGACGTACAGCGAGCGCAGGCCGTGCGGTTCGTCGGCGACGATGCGCGCCGGCTCCACCACCACCACACCGTCGAGCTCGAGGCCCTTCACCACGCTCACCGGCACGACCGTGACCGACAGGTCGAGTCCGCTCGCTGCGGCCCGCCCGTACTCGATGCCGGCCCGGTTCAGCGCTTCGTCGGCGTCGGCGGCGAGGGCGTCGGGCACGACGAGCGCCAAGCTCCCCGTCGGCAGCTCGGCGAGCAGGGTCCGGACCTCGGCCGCCACGGCGTCGAACAGCCCGACCGTCTGCTCGACCGTCTGCTCGACGGCCACGATGCGCGGCGAGGCATCGCCGATGCGCACCGAACGGGGCGGGCGCAGGCCCGGCGTGGCGGCCGCCATCACCCGATCCGCGAGCTCCATGATCTGCGCCGGGATCCGGTAGCCGACCGACAGACCCACCACGCGGGCCGGGCGGCGATCGGGCAGGTGGCGCAGCACGTCGTCCCAGTCGTCCGGAGCGAGCGGGCCGGTCGCCTGGGCGATGTCGCCGACGACGGTCAACGACCCGTTGAGCGAACGTCGCGCCGCCATCTTGAGCTGCATCGGGGTGAGGTCCTGCACCTCGTCGATCACGATGTGGCCGTAGGTCCGGATCTCGTCGGCGTCGTCGGGCTTGCCCGACTTGCGAGGTCGCGGCCCGAGCACCTCACGCGCGTCGTCGAGGAGCGCGACATCGGCGTTCGTCCAGCGCACGTCGTCGACGTGATCGTGGCGGGGCCGGTACAACGACGCCCACTCCTCCTCCGCGAGCAGACGACCGGCGGCGGAGCGCAGCAGCGCCCTCGAACCGAACAGGTCGTGGAGCAGCTCGGCCGGGGTGAGCACCGGCCACATCCGCTCGAGCGCCTCGCGCACCTCGGGCAGTGACCGGACGGCGCGCCGCACGTCGGCGGGGGTGGCGTCGCCCTCGCGCCAGGTGGCCGCCATCGCCGCCCACACCTCGCCCTCGACCCAGCGGCGAGCGGCGTTGTGACGACGGAAGCGCCGACGCGCCGCCTTCACGATGCGGGACGACTCGGCGACCCGCAACCGCACGTAGCCGTAGCGGAACGGGAGGACGAGGTCGTCGCGCAGCGGCCGCTCGCGGTCCGTGATCGCCCGGTCGATGACCTCCGACATCCGCTCGTCACCCTTGACCCGGGCGGCGATCGGGTCGTCGGCCGCGTCGGGTCCGGTCGCGAACCGCACGTCGGGCACGAGGTCGGCGAGCACGACCTGTTCGACCCCGGCCTCGCCGAGCGACGGCAGCACCCGCTCGATGTAGCGCAGGAACACACGGTTCGGGCCGATGACCAGCACGCCCTGGTCCTCGAGCGGGAACCGGTGGGTGTACAGCAGGTACGCCGCGCGGTGGAGCGCGACGACCGTCTTGCCGGTGCCCGGCCCGCCCTGCACCACGAGCACCCCGTGCTGGGGGGAGCGGATGATCTCGTCCTGCTCCGACTGGATCGTGGCGACGATGTCGCCGAGTGTGCCGGTGCGGCCCCGCTCGAGGGACGCGAGCAGCGTGCTGTAGCCGCGGAGCGGCGCACCGTCAGCCCCCGTGGCAGCCACCGTGCCACCGTCGAGATCGTCGCCGGTGAGGCCCTCGTCGTGGCCCACGCCGAGATGCCCGTCGCCGAACAGCTCGTCCTCGAGACCGAGCACCGTGCGGCCCTCGACGGAGAAGTGGCGCCGGCGGGCGAGGCCCATCGGCTCGCGTCCGGTCGCCCGGTAGAACGGCTCGGCCACCGGTGCCCGCCAGTCGACCACGACCGGTTCGCTCTGCTCGTCGGCCACGGCGAGACGGCCGATGTGGAACGTCTCGAGCGTGTCCGGCGACTCCGCGTAGCGATCGATCCGGCCGAAGACGAGCGCCGCCTGGCCGAGGTCGAGATCGGTGAGCCGCTTGACGAGGGCCTCGTCGAAGGCGTTGCGCTCGAATCGGGCCTGGAACGTGCCACCGAGGTCGGCCTCGTTCAGGTCGCGCAGCCGCCACGCCGAGGCTCGGCTTCGCTCGAGACAGTCGTACGCGTGATCGACGTACGCCTGCTCGGCGGGCAGGTCCGGGTGGTGCTGGCTCATTCGGGGGTGGCGATGGCGGGAGCGTGGGGTCCGGGCGGGCGGAGGGCCCGTTCCGGGTCGATGTACTCTATCGGCACCGATAAGGTCCGAGGCTGCATGGACGTCCCGCTGCTCGATGCCACCGCCGGCCGTCCGGGCTGCCACACCCCCGTGTGGTTCATGCGGCAGGCAGGTCGCAGCCTCCCCGAGTATCGGGCGGTGCGCGGCGACGGGTCGATCCTCGAGGCGATCGCCCGACCCGACCTCGCCGCCGAGATCACACTGCAGCCGGTCCATCGCTACGGCGTCGATGCAGCCGTGCTGTTCAGCGACATCGTGGTGCCCGCCCACGCCGTCGGGTTCGGCATCGACGTCGCACCCGGCACCGGACCGGTCGCCGAACGACCCCTGCGGCACCGCTCCGACCTCGAGCGGCTCCCGCTCCTCGAACCCGGCCACGTCGCCCACGTCGCGGCGACCGTCGAACGCTGCGTGGCCGAGCTGCCCGCCTCCGTGCCGTTGCTGGCGTTCGCCGGTGCGCCGTTCACCGTCGCCAGCTACCTGATCGAGGGGCGGCCCAGTCGCGACTACCGGTACACCAAGGCGCTGATGCACACCGATGAGGTGCTGTGGCACGAGGTGATGGAGCGGCTGTCCGCGTCCGCGGTGGTGTTCATCGACGAGCAGCTCTCCCACGGCGCCCGGGCGTTCCAACTGTTCGACTCGTGGGCCGGCGCGCTGTCGCGCCGGGACTACGACCGGTTCGTCCTGCCCCACAGTCGCCACGTCTTCACCGAGCTGGCCCGCCGGCACCCCGACGTGCCCGGCATCCACTTCGGGATCGGGTGCGACCACCTCCTCGAGTCGATGATGGCGGCCGGTCCGACGGTGATCGGGCTCGACTGGCGCACTCGCATCACCGACGCGAGGGCGCGGCTCGGTGCCGCCACCGTCGTCCAGGGCAACCTCGACCCGGCGCTCGTGCTCGCCGGTGCCGAGGTGGCGCTCGCCGGTGCCGAGGCCGTGCTCGCCGACAACGCCGGCCACCCCGGCCACGTGTTCAACCTCGGCCACGGCGTCCAGCCGGACTCGGACCCGGGCGTGCTGGCCGCCGTCGTCGAGCTCGTCCACGAGCGCACGCGCCGTGCCCCCGGAGGACCGACGTGACCGACACGACCGACACGACCGACACGACCGACCCCGCCACCG
>SKSP01000301.1 GCA_007122945.1 Ilumatobacteraceae bacterium
AGCCTGAACCTCGACGAGCCTGAACCTCGACGAGCCTGAACCTCGACCAGAGGGTCAGTGTCGGGGATCCACCCTCGAGCGGTCAGCGCGGGATGTTGGCGACGGCGAGGGCGTCGACCCGGTCGTTCATCGGGTCGCCGCTGTGGCCCTTGACCCAGACGAACGTGACGTCGCCGGCCTCGACGGCGTCGACGAGCGGTTCCCACAGGTCGGCGTTGGCGACCGGCTCCTTCTTCGAGTTGCGCCACCCGTTGGTCCGCCAGCGCTTCCACCACCCGTCGCGGAAGCAGTTGACGACGTACGTCGAGTCGGAGTGGACGACGAGCGGTCGGCCCGATCCGCCGAGCACCTGCACGGCGTCGAGGACCGCCTGGAGCTCCATCCGCTGGTTCGTGGTGCGGCGGTCGCCGCCCGCCCCGCTCGGCTCGCCGTCGGGTGCCACCGCCCACGCCCAGCCACCCGGCCCGGGGTTCCCCGAGCAGGCGCCGTCGGTGTACACGTGGATCGGGTCGCTGGATCGCATCGCCCCATCTTGGCGGGCGCCGGTGTGTACCCGATGGTAACGATGCGAGACTGGTCCCCATGATCTTCGACGGCTACGTGCACCAGCTGCCCGACACCGACCCGGGCGAGACGCAGGAGTGGCTCGACTCGCTCGACGCCGTCATCGAGGTGCACGGCAAGACCCGGGCCCGGTTCCTGCTGTCGAAGCTGCTCGATCAGGCCCGTGCCAGCCAGGTGAGCTTCCCGGCCACGGTCAGCACGCCGTACGTCAACACGATCCCGGTCGACCACGAGCCGTGGTTCCCCGGCGACGAGCACATCGAGCGCCGGATCCGGGCGTTCATCCGCTGGAACGCGGCGATGATGGTGGTGAAGGCGAACAAGCACGCCGACGGCATCGGCGGACACCTGTCGACGTTCGCCAGCTCGGCGTCGCTGTACGAGATCGGCTTCAACCACTTCTTCCGGGGCAAGGACGACGGCACCCCGGGAGACCACGTCTACTTCCAGGGGCACGCCGCGCCCGGCATCTACGCCCGCGCGTTCCTGGAGGGCCGCCTCACCACAGACGACCTCGACCACTTCCGTCAGGAGATCGGGCGCCCCGGCCGCGGCCTGTCCAGCTACCCGCACCCCCGCCTGATGCCCGACTTCTGGGAGTTCCCGACGGTGTCGATGGGGCTCGGCCCGATCACCGCGCTGTACCACGCCCGCTTCAACCGCTACCTCCAGAACCGCCAGATCGACGACACGAGCCAGAGCCGGGTGTGGGCGTTCATCGGCGACGGCGAGTGCGACGAGCCCGAGACCCTCGGCGCCATCTCGCTCGCGTCACGCGAGCAGCTCGACAACCTGATCTTCGTCGTCAACTGCAACCTGCAGCGCCTCGACGGCCCGGTCCGCGGCAACGGCAAGATCATCCAGGAGCTCGAGGCGGTGTTCCGCGGCGCCGGCTGGAACGTCATCAAGGTGATCTGGGGGTCGCGCTGGGACGAACTGCTCGCCCAGGACAAGGACGGCGTGCTCCTCAACAAGATGAACACGACCGTCGACGGCGATTTCCAGCGCTACTCGGTCGAGTCCGGCGACTACATCCGCGACAACTTCTTCGGCCCCGACCCGCGGCTGCGCGAGATGGTGTCGCACCTGTCCGACGACGACCTCCGCAACCTGCCGCGCGGCGGGCACGACTACCGCAAGCTGTACGCCGCGTACAAGGCCGCCGTCGAGAACATCGGCACCGGCGCCCCGACGGTGATCCTCGCCAAGACGGTCAAGGGCTGGACGCTCGGCGAGGGCTTCGAGGGCCGCAACTCGACGCACCAGATCAAGAAGATGACCAAGGACCAGCTGGTGGCGATGCGCGACCGGCTGTACATGCACGACGAGATCCCCGAGTCGGCCATCGACTCCGACGACCCGCCGTACTTCCGCCCGAGCGAGGACTCCATCGAGTACCAGTACATGATGGAGCGCCGCAAGGCCCTCGACGGCTCGCTGCCGAAGCGCTCGACGCGGGCCCGCCGCCCGATCGAGATGCCCGACGACGCACCGTTCGCCGAGATGCGCGCCGGCTCGGGCAAGCAGGAGGTGAGCACCACGATGGGGTTCACCCGCCTGCTGCGCAACCTGTGCCGCGACGACGCCATCGGTGAGCGGATCGTCCCGATCATCCCCGACGAGGCCCGCACGTTCGGCATGGACGCCCTGTTCCGCGAGCTCGAGATCTACGCCGCGATGGGCCAGAAGTACAAGCCGGTGGACCACGACCTGCTGCTCAGCTACAGCGAGTCGACCAAGGGCCAGATCCTCGAGGAGGGAATCACCGAGGCCGGCTCGATGTCGAGCTTCATCGCGGCGGGCACGAGCTACGCGACGCGCGGCGTCCCGATGGTGCCGTTCTACACCTTCTACTCGATGTTCGGCTTCCAGCGGGTGGGCGACCTCATCTGGCAGGCCGCCGACTCGCGCACCCGCGGGTTCCTGATGGCCGCCACCGCCGGACGCACGACGCTGCTCGGCGAGGGGCTCCAGCACCAGGACGGCCACAGCCTCGTGCTGGCCTCGACCGTGCCGGCGTGCCAGGCGTACGACCCGGCGTTCGCCTACGAGGTCGGTGCGATCGTGCGGGCCGGGTTGCACCGCATGTACGGCGACCACGATCTGACCGCCGACGAGCGCGACGTCTTCTACTACCTGACGCTCTACAACGAGAACTACGTGATGCCGCCGATGCCCGACGACGACTCGTTCGCCGGTGGCGGCAGCGGCGGCGCCGAGGCGGGCGCCGTCCGCGGCCTGTACCGCTGGGCGACCGCACCCGACGGACCGTCGAAGCGGGCGACGATCCTGTTCTCGGGCATCTCCCACACCGCGGCCCGCGAGGCGGTCGAGCAGCTCGCCGAGCACTACGACGTCGGCGCCGAGCTGTGGTCGGCGACGAGCTACAAGCTGCTGCGCGAGGAGGCTCTCGCCGCCGAGCGTCGCAACCGTCTGCACCCCTCCCACGAGCGCGAGGTACCCCTGGTGACGCGACTGCTCGACGAGTCGGCCGGTCCGATCACCGCCGTGTCGGACTTCATGGCCGCGGTCCCCGACCAGATCAGCCGCTTCACGCCCGCCGACCGGCCGTTCAACGTGCTCGGCACCGACGGCATGGGGCGCTCGGACACCCGCGAGGCGCTCCGCCGGTTCTTCGAGATGGACACCGGCCACGTCGTCGCCGCCACGCTGTGGGGTCTCCACCAGGCCGGCGAGGTCGACGCCGGCGCGGTCGACGACGCGATCGCCCGCTACGACATCGACCCCGACGCCGTCGACCCGTACCTGGTCTGAGCACGGTGCGCGCACTCGGGCAACGCTCGTGACCGACGACTACTACGCCACCCGCTTCACCGCGGACCCGGCCCGGTCGGAGGTGTGGCGGCACGTCGCCCGGCACCTCGCGCCATGGGTGGACCCGCACGGCGCGCTGCTCGACCTGGCCGCCGGCTACGCCGATTTCACGCGTCACGCGGACGCGAGCCGGAAGGTCGCCGTCGACGTCCATCCCGAGCTCCCGCGGTTCGCCGGACCCGACGTCGAGGCGATCGTCGGCGACGCGACCGACCTCGACCGGTTCGGCGCCGGCGAGTTCGCGACCGTGTTCGCCAGCAACTTCGTCGAGCACCTCGACCACGAGACGGTCGACCGGCTCCTGGCCGACATCGGGCGCGTCCTGGCCCCCGGCGGCCACCTGATCCTGGTGCAGCCGAACTTCCGGCTCGACCCGAAGCGCTACTTCGACGACTACACCCACCGGACGATCTGGACCGATCGCTCGCTCGCGGACCTCGTCGCCGCCGCCGGCCTCCCGGTCGAGCACGTCGAGCCGCGCTTTCTCCCGCTGACGATGAAGTCGCGCCTGTCGTTCGGCCACCGGCTCGTGCCGCTGTACCTCCGGCTCCCCCACCGACCGCTCGCCGGCCAGATGCTCGTCATCGCCCGCCGACCGACGGAGCCGGGGCCGGCCTCGGAGCGGGGGCCGGCGTCGTGACATCGCAGTATCGTGACGCCATGGCCACCGGATCGCTGTACATCACCGGGGACGCGGACGCCGACGGGCTGCTGAACGCCGACGGCAACGCCCTGATCATCGGCATGCTCCTCGACCAGCAGGTGTCGATGGAGCTCGCCTTCGCCGGGCCGGCGAAGCTCAGGGAGCGGCTGGGCCATCTCGATCCCGCCCGGATCGCCGAGATGGACCTCGACGAGTTCGTCGCGGTGTGCTCCGAGAAGCCGGCGGTGCACCGCTTCCCGTCGTCGATGGGAGCGCGCATCCACGAGCTGTGCGCCGTGCTCACCGGGCGCTACGACGGCGACGCCGCCAACCTGTGGGCCGACGTGTCCGACGGTGCCGAGCTGATCCGCCGTCTGCGCGAGCTGCCCGGCTTCGGCGACGAGAAGTCGAAGATCTTCGTGGCCGTGCTCGCCAAGACCCAGGGGGTCCGGCCCGACGGGTGGCAGGATGCGGCCGGGGTGTTCGGCGACGACACCCCTCGTTCGGTCGCCGACATCGACGGCCCCGAGGCGCTCGAGAAGGTGCGGGAGTGGAAGAAGGCCCAGAAGGCGGCGAAGAAGGACAAGCAGGGCCGGGCGACCGGCTGACCGGCACGTCCGGGCGACTCCCGGCCTGGCGCCCGACCGACCGGCAACTGCGCCTCGCCGAGCCCGTCGGCGCCGCGCTCGTCGCACTGTTCGTCAGCCGCTCGTTCTGGATGCCCGGCCGCCACGTCGTCGCGTTCGACACGTTCGCCTACTCCGGGCCGAACTACCGGTGGACGATCGACGAGTGGAGCGCCGGGCGGATCCCGCTCTGGAACGACCTGATCTTCGGCGGGGTCACCCACGCGGGCAACCCGCAGGCCGGGGTGTTCTCCCCGACGAAGCTGATCGGGCTGCTGTTCGACACGAACCGGGCGATGAACCTGACCGTCGCCGTCCATCTCGTGCTGATGGCGGTCACCACCGTGCTCCTCCTGCGCCGGCTCGGGGCCCGGCCCCCGGCCGCGTTCGCCGGCGCGGTGCTGATGGTCGCCAACGGCGCCGTGCTCACCCGCAGCATCCAGTTCGAGCAGATCATCGTGCTGGCGTGGACCCCGGCGTTGCTGTGGGGCATCACCGCCGTGCTCGACCGGCGTGACGGTGCTGCTCGCCCGTGGGTGGCGATGACCGCGACCGCGGCCGTGACGGCGATGGTGCTCGTCGCCGGCCACCCCCAGATCGTGTACCAGGTGGTGTTCATGGCGGCGGCCTGGGCGGTCGCGATGGTGTGGCGCGAGCGCCAGGCCCGCCGACTGCTCGACCTGGGGGCGGCGGTCGCCGTGGGCGCACTCGCCGCCGCCGTCCACCTGCTCGCCGCGGTCGCGGCGACCCGCGACAGCGCGATCGGCGGCGGTCGCGATCTCGACGCGCTCGCCTCCCCGCTGCTGTCGACCCGACCCGACTTCCTCGCCCAGGGCCTGCTCGGGTCGGTCCGCAACGTGGCGGACGGCCCGTTCGCCGGCGGCTTCGAGTCGATCGCCCACGTCGGCGTGGTCGGTGCGTTCCTCGCGGTGGTCGGCATCGTGCTCCTCGCCGCCGACACCCGCCAGCGACCCCTCGCCGTCGTGATGGGCGCGACGATGCTGCTGACCACCGTCTGGGCGCTCGGGCCGCGCACACCGGTCTTCCGCATCGCCTACGACTGGCTGCCCGGCTTCGACCTCGCCCGTGGCTCGGCCCGCTGGCTCGGCGTGACGGCGGTGTTCGCGTCGATCGCCGCCGGTCTCGGGCTCGCCGAGCTCGCCCGGCGGCCGCGCGGCCACTTCCGCGGCCGCCTCCACGTCGTGGTCCCGACCGCGATGTTCGCCGTCGTCCTCGTCCTGGGCTCGCTCGGCGTCGTCGAGGTGACCGGCGCGGCGATCGTCGTCCCGTGGCTCGTCACCGCGGCGATCGTCGTCGTCGTCCTCGGAGCGCTGCTCCCCCACCGTCCGACGCTCGCCGTCGCGGTGCTCGTCGTGCTGCTCGGCGCGGAGGTCGGGGCGATGAGCCGGCATTCGTCGATCGCCGCGAGCACGAGCAAAACGTCGTTCGACGCGCTCGACGCCGGCCCGGCCGGCGCACTCGCCGAGCGCGGCGGGCTCGCGATCGCCCTCACCGACGACGCCTGGGACGACACCGCGTATCTCGTCGCCGGGCTCCGACCGAACACGAACGTTCTCTCCGGTGTCGCCTCGCTCGACGGCTACGACGGCGGCGTGCAGGTGACCGAGCGGTTCGCCGCGCTCATCGAGCGGCTCGCGCCGGAACCCGAGATCGAGCTGCCGCTGCGCAACAACCTGCCGCCGCAGCTCGGCCTCGACGTGGCGACCGATCTCGGGGTGCGCTGGGTGCTCATGGACGACCGGCGCGACGCCGAGCTGCTCCTGCCCGGGTGGGTCGCGACCGACCTCGCGGACGGAACGTTCACCGTGTGGGAGAACCCGGCGTGGCTCGGTGATGCGGTGATGCGCGAACCCGACGGGCTCGTCCGACCGGCCGGGTTCGACCGACGTTCGCCGACGCACCTCGTGATCGACGTGGAGGTCGACGCCGGTGCCGACGTGGACCGAACGCTCGTCGTCCACCGCCAGACCGCGCCCGGCTGGTCGGCGACCGTCGACGGCCGTGCCACCGACCTCGCCCCCGGCGACGGGTTCTTCCTCACGGTCGAGGTGCCCGCCGGAGCGACGACCGTCGAGCTGCACCACCGGCCCCGGTGGCTCGCCCCGGGTCTGCTCGGCTCGCTGCTCGGCCTCGTCGCGATGGCAGCCATGGCGACGATGGGGATCCTCGCCGGCCGGACCCGCCGCGCGACCTCCACCTCAGCCGGATCCGTGCTCACGTAGCACCGTGACGATGCCGATGAACACGCCGATGAACGTGCGTCACCCCTTCCTCGCGCTCGCCGCCATCGCGTTGGCCGCCACGAGCGCCGTCACACTCACCGCCGCCACCCCGACGGGCCCGGCCTCCGCCGCGACGGCGACGATCAGCCGTGTCGATGCCGGCGGCCATCAGGGCCACGTGGGCATCGACGTCCCCGACGGCAGCCCCTTCTACCAGTCGTACCACTACTGGCAGACCGACGGATCGATCGGCGCGATGCCCGTCGAGGGCTCGCACCCGTGGGTCCGGTTCGAGTTCTACCCCGACACCGAACCGAACCGGCACGACTACGACCCGTGGACGCTCGACGTCGGCGGCATCCACGTCGAGCGCCGGCCCGAGAACGGCCCGGGATGGCTGAACCTCGGCGAGATCGTGATGCCCCGGCTCGGCCAGTCGTTCGCCGGACACACCGCCCAGCGGATCGAGGGCGACATCATCGCCGGGAGCGCGCTCCCCGACGACCGGGTCGAGATCGACGCGTTCCAGGTCACGACGGCGTACCCCGACCCGCCTCGCCCGCTGCCGACGAACGCCCACGGCGTCGAGATGGGGTCGTTCTCCTCGGTCGGCAGCCGCAGCGACCGCTGGACGATCGGCGTCGCCTGGCCCGGGCGCTACGTGCTGTTCGTGCGCGACACCGCCACGGGGAACCACATCCAGGTCACCCAGGACCTCGGGTTCGGCGCCGCCCCGACCATCGACCTCGACGCCACCTGCTTCGGCTTCGACACCTGCTACTACACCCAGGGCGGGCCGGGCACGACGAGCGGCACGTTCCACCCGACGCCGCCGACCCGGATCCTCGACACCCGGTTCGGGGTCGGGATCGCCAACGGAGCGGTGCGCACCGGTGGCGGGCGACACGAGTCGCTCGACCCGATCACACGCCGCGACGAGATCGCCAACCACGAGCTGAAGGTCACCGGCATCGGCGGGGTGCCCCACGCGGGTGTCTCGGCGGTGCTCCTCAACGTGACCGCGGTCGACCCGCCCGGCCCCGGTTTCGTGTCGGTGATGCCGAAGCCGGCCCACTGCTGCGACCCGATGTCGGTGTTCGACGACCAGGCCAGCGTCCCGGTCGGCGAGCCGGCGACGT
The DNA here is from genome assembly GCA_007122945.1 of Ilumatobacteraceae bacterium. Classification (GTDB taxonomy): domain Bacteria; phylum Actinomycetota; class Acidimicrobiia; order Acidimicrobiales; family Ilumatobacteraceae; genus SKSP01. The sequence goes on from SKSP01000301.1 coordinate 8,051, forward strand.
CCAACCTCAACGTCGCCGGCGGCGACATCGTGCCCAACATGGTGCTCGCCCGCGTCGGCGCGGGCGGCAAGATCCGCTTCCACAACTCCTTCGGCCCGACCCACGTGGTGGCCGACCTGGCCGGTTGGTTCGGCACCGGCGGCGCCCACACCGGCGGCACCGGGTTCACCGGCGTGGTCCCCGAGCGGGTCTTCGACAGCCGGACCGGCCTGGCGTCGCCCAGCCGGGCGTTCGACCCGGGCGAGACCCGCTCGGTGCAGGTGACCGGCGTGGCCGGCGTGCCCGACGACGCCGAATCGGTGGTCGTCAACCTCACGGTGTCCGCGCCGACCGGCCCCGGATGGGCCGCGGCGTACCCGACCGGCACCGCGCTGCCGAACGCGTCGAACCTCAACTTCGTGGCCGGCACCGTGCGCGCCAACCTCGCGGTGGTGAAGGTGGGTAGCGGCGGTCGCATCTCGCTGCACGTCGCCGAGAGCTCCGCCGAGCTGGTCGTCGACGTGATGGGCAGCTTCGGTCCCGGCGGCGGTTCGGTGACGGCGATCGACCCGGTCCGCCTCGTCGACTCGCGCGGCGGCCTCCGGGCCCCGACCGGGCCGCTCTCACCCGACCAGACCGTGACCATCCCGGTCGCCGGTCAGGCGGGCATCCCGGCCGACGCTACGGCCGTCGTGCTGAACGTGTCCGCCGTCGCGCCCGACGGGTTCGGCTACTTCACGGTGTGGCCGCACGGCTCGGCGCCGCCCGACTCGTCGAACGTCAACTACGTGGCCGGCGCCGACGTCCCGAACCTGGTGATGGTGCAGCTCGGCGACGGCGGGGCGATCGACGTCCGCAACAGCGTCAGCCGGGCGTTCCTGCTGGTGGACGTCGCCGGATACGTGCGCTGACGCGGCCCCACGGCGCCGCCAGGCGCCGGCCGACGAGGCCGAGCCGGACCCGGAGGCGCAGCCCGATCACGCCGAGCATGCTGCGGCCCGACACCCGGGCGAGCAACTCGTCGGGAGCGATCTCGCCGTGCTCGTCGGCCATCAGCCCACCGAGCGGTTCGGCGAGCGCGGCCATCGCCGTGCGCGGATAGTAGATCCCGCCGTTCGCCGCGGCGGACCGCTCGCGGGCGTCCTCCTCGGCGGTCCATGTGGCGAGCTGCTCGGTGTCGTCGAGCGCTCCCGGGCGGGGCCGGGCGATCACGTAGGCGAACAGGCTCGTCGACGGGTCCGCGGCGAGCAACGCCGCGTCGGCGGCCATGACCGTCGCCACGTGCGGATCGGCGTCCTGGGGCGCGAGCGCGTGGATCGCGTCGTTGTGGGTGAGCAGCAGGTAGCCGACGCCACCGCCGAGGTCGCGCCGGTGGTCGAGGTCGAAGTAGCGGGCCATCGTCGGCAGGATCAGCTCGGAGTGGATCGCCTCGGTCGGGTCCCCCTCGACCATCGCCGGGAGCAGCGGGTACCGCATCCGCTGGCGCGCCTCGGGTGGCAGCCGCAGGTTCGTCTCCCACGCCGCCTCCCACTGGCGGGCGGAGTACTGGTTGCGGTGCGGCCCGACGTAGTCCCACGACGCGAACACCCCGCGCGGCGCGCCGTCGGGCCCGGTCAGGAGCCGGTGGATGCGCCGCGTGACCCGGTCGATGTAGGCGACGTGGTGCATGGCGGCGTGGTTGACGACCAGGTCGAACTCCTCGTCGGGGAAGTCGGCCGCGTTCGTGTCGAGCCGCTCGTAGCGCAGCGGCAGGTCGCGCTCGGCCGCCGCCCGCCGGGCCTCGTCGAGGAGGTCGTCGGACACGTCGACACCGACCGCGGAGGCGACCACGCCCCGGTCGAGCAGTTCGCGCTCGACCCATCCGTTCCCGCAGTTCAGCACGAGGGCGTGGCGGAACGGTCCGGCGGTGTCGCGCAGGTGCTCGAACCAGGTCACCGCCGGGTCGCCGGTGGCCCGCTCGTTCAGGGCCCGCACGACGATCTCGAAGTCGTTCCAGTAGCGATCGCGGTAGTACTCGAACCCCGCGCTCGGGACGACCGAGGCGCTCACGGCCGACCCGCCGTGTCGGTGGCGAGGTGACCGCGGAGCCGTTCGGCGAAGCGGTCGGCGGTGAAGAAGCTCGCCCGCGCACGGGCACCCTCGGCGAGGCGTTCCCGTTCGGACGGATCCGCGATGACATCGGTCGTGGCGCGCACCAGGTCGTCGAGGGTACGCCAGTGCCGACCGCTCGTGCCGTCCTCCACGATCTCGGCCGGCCCGGCCGCTCCGAACACGAGCGGGACCGCCCCGGCGGCCATCGCCTCGACCAGCGCGATCCCGAAGTGCTCGAAGCGGTCGGGGTGACGGTCCGGGTCCTCCCCCAGACCGGCCGCGTGCCAGAACAGGCTCGCCTCGCCGAGCAGCTGCTCGACCCGCGCCCCGGGGGCGTTGAAGTGGACCGACACCCCGTGCCCCTGGGCGGCCCGCTTGACGGCGAGCGCGTAGTCGCGGTTCGCCGCGTCGACGCCGCCGACGAGCGCCAGCTCCCAGCCGTCGGCGGCACCGGAGCGCTCCAGCTCGACGAAGGCCTCGACCAACTCCAGCTGCTTCTTGGAGTGGCCGTGCACCGGGTCGAAGAACCGGCCGAGCGCGAGGATCAGTGCCCGCTGCTCCCCGGGCCGGACCGTCGCGCGGACCGGTGGATGGAGGACGTCGGCGGGGACACCCCAGAGCCGCTCGACCCACCGGGCGGTGAACGCCGAGTTGGCGAGATACCGGCGGTAGCTCGGCAAGAAGTCGGTCCGCGCGATCCGGCGGTCGAAGCCCGCGGCGACCTCGTTCAGGCGCTGTGGGAGCTCGCGGACCGGGATGGCCCGCACGGCACGCACGCCGGCGATGCAGAGGCGCTGACGGAGCGCGTCGCCGCGGCGTGGCGGCACCTGGGGGAAGTGCACGTAGTAGTACCCGAGCGGCGCCCGGTTGACCGCCCGGCTGAGATAGGTGCCGTTCACGAACACGTCCACGTCAGCGCTGGCGGCGGACGCCTCGACGTCGTCGGACACCGCCCGGAAGTCGCAGGCCGACAGGTCGACCCCGAGCCGCTCACGCGTGCGCTCGACGTCGGGGGGTTCGGGTCCGAACAGGGTGACGTCGTGGTCCTCGGCGAGCACCTGGGCGATCGTGCCGTCGACCTGCTCACCACCGCCGAGGGTCGTCCAGTACAGGTCGTACACACCCACCCGGAGACGCCCGGGGGCGGTGGTCACTTGTGCACCTCCCAGGCCATCAGCGCCCGCCGGTCGACCCGGCCACCGTCCGGCCCGGTCGCCCGCCGACGGTCGCGCAGCATGCCGGGCAGCCGCTCGGCGACGCCGCGGACCACCTTCCATCGGTGGGCCGCCTCGGAGCGCACCGGCATCCGCAAGGTGAGCGGACGGAGCACCAGGTCGCGGACCGACCGGGTGACCGCCCGTCGCAGCGCGCCGGCCGCGGCGCGCACGGCGAGCGGAGCGGGCGCGTTCTTGACGAGGACCAGGATGCGGTTGCGCTCGGTGTGGTAGCGGAACATCGGCGACCACTGACCGGACGACTGGGCGTGCCGGTGCCGGACGACCGATGTCGGCTCGTAGCGGTACTCCCAGCCGGCGAGCCGACCGCGCCACGACAGGTCGGTGTCCTCGTAGTACAGGAACAGTCGCTCGTCGAACAGCCCGACGTCGGCGAGGTACTCGCCGCGCAGCAGCACCGCACCGCCGCACCAGGCGAACACGTCGGCCGGCTCGTCGTACTGACCCTCGTCGAGGTCGAGGAACCCGCGGTCGCCACCGAAGCCGCCGGCGTAGAGGTTCGACCCGACGTTGTTCACGACGTCGTGGCGGGCGGGGTCGAGATCGACGGCGACCCACCGGTGGGCGAGCACGTCGGCCCCGACGGTGGCGTGCTCGCCGGAGCGCAGGCGCAGCGTCCGCGGTTCGAGTGCGGAGACCTGCAGGGCGAGCTCCCTCGCAGCGGCGGCATCGGCGCGCAAGCGGATGCGGGCGCGACCCGAGGTCCACACGGCGATCTCCTCGCCGTCGGGTGGGTACGGCGGTTCGGGCGGGTAGAACCCCTCGTCGAACTGGACCCGCCCGTCGGCGCGCTCGCCGTCGATCCGCACCGCCGAGACGCGGACCCCGAGGTCACGGGGGTCGCGGCCGAGCCGGGCGGCGTCGGGGACCTCGACGATCACCTCCTGGTAGCGACCGTCGAAGAGGATCTTCGGGCAGACCGCGCCGACGCCCGGATCGGCGTCGAGCACGTCGACGAGCGGCCGCAGCCAATCGGGCCGGACCGTGGCGTCGTTGTTGACGAGGGCGACGTGGTCGTAGTGGCCGTCGGCGCGGATCCCGAGGTTGCAGCCGCCGGCGAACCCGGTGTTCTCGAACGGCTCGATGACGCGGACGTCCGGCAGCTCGGCGCGGACACGCTCGACGACGTCGTCGAGCGAGCCGTTGTCGACCATCACGACCTCGAGCCGGTCGGCCGGGTACTCGGTCGCCAGGACCGAACGCAGACAGTCGAGCGTCATCTGGCCGCCGTCGTAGTTGATGACGACGACCCGGACGACGGGAACGGGACGCGCGTCGGGCAGGGGGTCCATCAGCGGTGGCAGGCTACTCCGGGGCCCGCTCGGGCCCGACCCGACGGACCGCGCCCACCGGGAGGTCGTCGACGTCGTGGAGCCATGCCAGCAGAGCTGCTGCGACGTCGTCGAACGTCCAGGCGGCCGCCCGCGCGAGCGCGTCGGCGG
>SKSP01000320.1 GCA_007122945.1 Ilumatobacteraceae bacterium
AGGTGTACGTCGCCGAGACGAGAGCGAGCGTCCGCCTCGTGATCGGATCGTCGAACGCAACGAGTGCAGGGATCGACGACGGCAACGTCGAGTTCCTCATCGAGCTCGAAGGCCACCGCAAGGAGTTCGGCATCGACCGCCTCCTCGGCACCGACGCCGAGTTCGGTTCGTTGCTGAACGACTACACGCCCACCGGCGGCAGCGAGACGGACCCCGCCGACGACGCAGGCAGACAGCTCGAGAACCTGGTGCGAGTCGTGGCATCGCGGCGCTACCTGTCGACGGTGGGTTCCCACGAAGACGGATGGATCCAGCGGGTCAGCACCGACGGCCCCGTCGACGTTCCCGACGACGTCCGTCTCACCGTCGGCCTCCTCACGCTCACCGGCACCGTCACCGAGCACACGACGGGACGGATCGACGCACCGTTCACCATCTCCGCGACGGCCGACATCACACCGTTCGTCTGCCTGCGCCTCGAACAGCAGGTAGCAGGTCAGCGCATCGAACGCTCGACCGTCGTGCGATCCGAGCTTCAGGGCGATCCCGACGGCCGACTCGACGAGGTCCTGGCCCGACAGGTCGACACCCCCGAGAAGTTCCTCCAGTTCCTCATGCTGCTGCTCGCGCTCGGCGACGGACGACCAGCACCGATGCTCGAGGGTCCAGGAAGCGGACAACCGTGGTTGTTCGGCCAGATCGGCCGACACGGCGTCCTCGAATCGCTCCTGCGCGCGCTCGCCGAGCAACCACGAGTGATCGACGACCTCGACCGACTGGTCACCAGGCTCCGCTCCACCGAGTCCGGTGTCGCTGTGCTCCCGCCCGGCTTCGACGCGCTGTGGACCGCCGTGCTCGACGCCAAAGCACAGATGGAGATCGGACGATGACCGAGCCGTTCAGCGCTGCGACGATCCTCGACGGCTTGAAGCCGTTCCAGCGCGCGACCGTCGCGCACGTCGAGCGACGGTTGTTCCTCGACGACAACCGGGGTCGGCGGTTCCTCGTGGCCGACGAGACCGGTCTCGGCAAGAGCCTGGTCGCCAGGGGTGTCATCGCGACGACGATCGAGCACCTTCGCAACGACGCCGACGTCGAGCGCATCGACATCATCTACGTGTGCTCCAACACCGACATCGTCGATCAGAACCTGAAGCACCTCGACGTCTTGGCCCGCGACGGCACCTCGGCCCGCCGCCGCTCGGGCGCGTCCCGACTGACCCTGCTCGCCCGTGACTCGCAGAACCTGGTGGGCGACCCCGACCCTCGGGTGGGCAAGCGCGTCAACCTGATCTCGTTCACCCCCGGCACCTCGTTCAGCCTCGGTCACACCTTCGGCAGCGCCGAGGAACGTGCGCTCCTCCACGTCCTGCTCTCCGACGAGCTCGGCTACACAACGGCCCAGCAGCGGCGCGCCCGCATCGTGCTCCAGGGCAACGCCACCACGCACTTCGGCTACCGAGTCGACACGATGAGGTGGCGTCTCGACCAACAGCCAGCTGACGAACAGATCACACGCCCGTTCCTGCAGGAGATCCGACGGTCCGGACTCCTCGCGCAATTCGGCGGCGCCGTCGAGGCCATCGGCCGCCGCCAGTACCCGACCGACGAGGAGTGGTACATCCACCGCGACCTCGTCGGCGAGCTGCGATCGACTCTCGCCAAGGTCGCCGTCGAAGCGCTCCAACCCGATCTGATCATCCTCGACGAGTTCCAGCGCTTCCGACACCTCCTCGACCCGAACGATCCCCAGCACGGGGCCGAGGCCGAGCTCGCACACTCGCTGTTCGAACACGGAAATGCGCGGGTGCTGCTCCTCTCGGCGACGCCCTACAAGCCGTTCACGTACTCCGAGGAACGCGACGCCGACGATGATCACGAGCGCGATCTGAAGCGGACGCTCGGCTTCCTCGCCGGCGGCGAGACGCCCGCCGACATCGTGAACGACCTCGTCAGGTACCGCACCGCGATCGTGAACGGCGAACCGACCGAGACGATCCGCGATCGGCTCGAGACCTCGCTGACCAAGCTCATGTGCCGGACCGAACGCCCACAGCTGGGTGACGACCTGATGCTCGCCGAGCATGACGACGGCGTCGACGATCTTCCCGCCGACGACCTCGTGGCCTATGCGTCACTCGCCGAGCTGGCTCGACGCCTCGACTCACCCGTGAACATCGACTACTGGAAGTCGGTGCCGTACTTCGTGAACTTCGGCGACGGCTACCGGGTGATGGACAAGCTGCGCGAGGCGCTGTCGGACCCACACCAGCTCGACGAGCTCCGACCGGTCCTGCAGCGCACCCAACGCCTCGACCCCGACGCCGTCGCTCAACTGGCGCCGATCGACGCCGGGAACGCCCGCCTCCGACGGCTCCTCGACGAGACGGTCTGCAGGGGTTGGTGGCGGCTGTTGTGGATGCCACCGTCGCTCCCGTACGAGCCGCCCGCCGGGCCGTACGCCGATCCGTCGGTGCGCGGGTTGTCGAAGCGGCTGATCTTCTCGTCGTGGGCCGCTACCCCGACGGCAATCGCGTCGATCGTCAGCCACGAGGCGCTCCGCCTGATCACCGGCTCCTCGCGGAGCCGACTCGATTCGGCGAGTCAACGCTTCACGCTGACACGACGGCGGCTCCAGGGCGAGTGGAGGCCTGCCGAGATGTCGGCGTTCATGCTGTTCTGGCCGGCGCCACGACTCGCGCGATCGAACGACCCGCTGACGACGGCGTTCACACCGTCCGGTGCGCCTCCCGGCGGCCCGAACTCGCGCCACTGGTACTGGGAGACGTTGTTCGTGAGGGGCGGGTCGATTCCCAGCGGGCTCGACATCGAGACCGCCGTCGCTGCGATGGCGGGGGGAGAGCCGAGTGAGGGGCCGGCCGAGTCGGAACGGTCGGAGACCCACGCCGGCATCGAAGCCCACGTCGCCCGAGCGTTTCGCCTCGAACGCCGCGAGTTCGAGCGCGACCACGACCAGACCGGCGAACGCCCGGCCGACCTCCAGGACACACTCGCCGAGCTCGGGCGATACGCCCCCGGCAACATCGCACTCCGATGCATCGACCGCCTCGTCGGCCCGGGCGACGAGGTCAGCGAGCTCGCGAAGTGGGAGGCAGCCGCCACCATCGCCAGCGGTGTCCGCAGCATCTTCAACCGGCCCGAAGCAACGTTGTTGCTCGACCGGGAACTCGAGGGACTGGTCGCATGGCGGGCCCTGTTGCGGTACTGCCGTTGGGGGAACCTCGAAGCGGTGCTCGACGAGTACCTCCACCACGTGGCCGGACCGGCCCGGCTGTCGGCCCTCGACGACGACAAGTTGCGATCCATCGCGTCGGAGGCGCGCGCCGCGATCACACCGCGGCCGTCCGCGTACACCGCCTTCGACCCGCTCGCACCCGACACGCGGATCACCTTCATGGCGCGGTTCGCGTTGCGCTTCGGGAACAAGCGCGGGACCGACAGCGGCGAGGGCATGCGAATGCCCGAGATCCGCGCCGCGTTCAACAGCCCGTTCTGGCCGTTCGTGCTCGCGACCACCAGCGTCGG
>SKSP01000152.1 GCA_007122945.1 Ilumatobacteraceae bacterium
ACGGCCAGATCGTTGTAGAAGTTCGCGCCCCGCGCGCCCATGCCACCCACGTAGAGCGCCAGCATCGAGCGGAGCGAGTCGTGGATCGGTGTCGGGTCGAGGCGCTCGCCGATGGCGACCTTGACGCTGGCCTGGATCTCGAGCGGACCGAGTGCCGGGTCGCGCCGTGCCAGACCGCGATCGAGCGGGTCGCCCCAGACCTCGCGGAGCTTCTCGGGGATGAGCAGGAACGTGAGCCAACCGTTCGCGAGCTCGGCGGTGGCCTCCACCGCCCGCGGCCCGAGCGAACCCCACCAGATGGGGATCTCGGAGCGGACCGGGTGGTGCACCAGCTTGATCGGCTTCCCGAGACCCGTCCCTTCGCCGGGTGGGAGCGGCAGCGTGAACACCGTCCCGTCATGGACGAGTGGCTCCCGCCGCCAGACGCGCCGGCAGATCTCGATGATCTCCGAGATGCGCTGGACCGGCGCCTCGAACGGCACCCCGTGGAACCCCTCGATGACCTGCGGACCGGAGCTCCCCAGCCCCAACATGCTCCGCCCGTCGGTCAGCCAGTCGATCCCGGCCGCGGTCTGCGCGAGCACCGCAGGGGTCCGGGAGTACGCGTTCAGGATGCCGGATCCGATCTGGATCCGGTCGGTGACCGCGGCCAGGTAGCCGAGGGTCGTGGGGACGTCGACGCCGTACCCTTCCCCGACCCAGACGGCGTCGGCACCGGCACGCTCGTAGTCCTGCACGAGCCGGGCGAGCTCGCGCGGACCACCCGGTGCCCCCGCCGGCATCGACACGCTCAGCCGCACGCGATCCCCGCTCTCATCGAATCGACACCGGCCTCGCGCGTCGTGCCGGCCTCATGCATTGCGCTGGTTCGACCAGTGGGCCGGGTCGAACAACTCGAGCATGTAGCACATCTTCGCGTCGCGCCAACGCTGCCAGACGAGGTAGACGTTCTCGTACGGGTTGCCGTTCGGGAACTCGGCGGTGGCAGAGACCCGCGCCGCCGTGGTGTCACCCTCGGCGATGACCTCGTGCACGTCCCATCGGAACGTCCCGGGCTGGTAGTAGCGCCCGCTCGTGAAGATCCGCTCGAGCCGGCCGAGCACCTCGGCGTGCCCGCGTCGCGGTTCGGCACGGACCGACGGGCAGGTGTTCAGCTCCACGTCGTCGGCCATCAGGGCCCCCAGGGTCGCGAGATCCGTCTCCGTCATCGCCCTGAACCACTGGTGCGCCAGGCCGCGGTTGCGTTCCTCGATGTCGTCGCGCTGCTGCATGGACCCCGGACCGTAGACGCCGGTGCCCGTGCGGTCGAGCGCCGGTCTACCGCTGACCGAGACCACCGATGCCGTCCAGCAGGGGCTTGAGCTCGTTGCAGACGGTCGCGACGCCGCGCGCCACCATGTCCTCGGGCATGCCGGCGATCGACGCCCAGAACAGCAACGTCTCGACCGGTGCATCGCCGACCAGCGTCCTCAGCGAACGAGCGACGTCCTCCGGGGTCCCGTATCGGAAGGCACTCAACGGTGTGGTCCCCGACGACGCGATCAAGCGGTCGGGGTCGACGGGACGTGGCGGTGGCGCACCGGAGCCGGCGACCGCGGCCGCGCGATACGTGTCGAACATGTGGGCGAGATGCCGCGACACGAGGGGCCAGTCGCGGTCGGGATCATCGGTCACCCATGCCGCCGCGTTCCCGGCCATGCGCGCGGTCTCGGGTGGATGCCCGGCCTCGGCGAGCCCCGCGAGGTACGGCGGTGCCATCGCGTGGTTGGCCGTGAGCAGCCCGGCGCCCAGCAGACCTGCACGCCGCGCGCCCTGGGGGCCGCCGTACCCCATCCAGATCGGGAGCTCGGTCTGGATCGGTCGGGGGCGGACGGTCTCGGACCAGAGCTCGCGGAGCTCCCGGCACCGCTGATCGGTGGTCGTGTAGCGCGTCGAGACATCGGCACCGAACAGATCGAACTCGGGTCGGCTGTACCCCGCGCCGATGCCGAGATCCAACCGACCACCGCTCAACAGATCGACCACGGCCGCCTGCTCGGCGAGATGGACCGGGTGGTGCAACGGAGCGATGACGACACCCGTGCCGATCCGTACGCGGGTGGTCCGGGCAGCGATGCCAGCCGCCATGGTCAGCGGCTGCGGGAGGTATCCGTCGTCGAACATGTGGTGCTCACTCACCCAGATCGAGTCGGCACCCAGGCGTTCCGCCTCTTCGCACATCTCGAGCGCGAATCCGTAGAGCCGCCCCGGCTCCTGCTCCCACGCAGGCGGGTTCCGCAGGTCGAAGTAGAGCCCGATCCTCATGCTGCCGACCGTATGACGGCGTTCCGTGATCTCAACGAAACGGTGCCGGTCAGCAAGACGGCAGCCAGCGCCGCGGGCTCGTCGTCGCGGGCGAGGGCCGAGCGGGTTAGCCTCGATCCGGCGGATCGGGACGACGGGTGGCGAGGCGAGGAGACGGCGGTGGAGCGGCCGAGAGTGGAGACCACGACGGGAGACGCCGACCGGCTGCGGGTCGTCGATCTCACGGGCGACCTCGGCCGGTACTCGACCAAGCTGCTCGTCGAGCTCGGCTGCGACGTGGTCCGGGTCGCCTCCGACGGCGATCGCGGGCACCCCATGCGCGACCCGGCGGCCGACCGTCTCGGCGGAGTGCTCGACTGGTGGTACGACGGCGGCAAGCGCTCGCTGCCACTCGACCTCGACGACCCGAGCGACCGCGACACGTACCGGACGATCGTGTCGCGCGCCGACCTCGTCGTGGAGACCACCGCACCAGGGTGGCTCGCACGCCGGGGTGTGGACCACGACTCGCTCTCGAGCGACCACCCCACCCTGGTCCAGGTGTCGCTCACCCCGTTCGGCCGCACCGGCCCGCGCGCCACGTGGCAGGCCGGCGACCTCGTCCTCGGCGCGCTCGGCGGGGTGCTGTCGGTGACGGGCACGCCCGAACGCCCGCTGAACATCTGGGGGCGCCAGTGCCACCACCTGGCCGGCCTGCACGCGGCCCTGTGCGGACTGGCGGGTGTCCTGGCGGCGCGCCGCAGTGGCCAGGGTGCGCACGTCGACGTGTCGGCGCAACAGGTCGTGGTCTCGTGCCTGGAACACGTGCTCATGCAGTACGCGTTCGACGACGTCCTCGACGCCCCCAAGGCGGCCGGTCGGCAGGGTTCGCGACACTGGCGAGGGGCGCTCGAGATCGCACCGTGCCGCGACGGCCACGCCGTGATCAGCGCCGCACCGCTCGCCGACGACCTGCTCGCGTGGATCGCCGAGGAAGGGTTCCCCGAAGCCGCGGACTACCGGGGCGACCGCACCCGCGAGCGCATCGGGGACGTGATGTCGCTGCTGCGCGCGTTCGCCCGGACCCAGGACGTCGACCACTTCTGGCGGGAGTGCCAACGGCGCGGGACCGCGGCCGCCGAGGTGCTCGACCTGCCCCGCGCCGCGCAGGTTCCGCAGTTGGCCCACCGCGGCCTGCTCGCCGAGGTGCCGCTGTCCGGCGGCGCGAACGTGACGCTGCCCGGCCGGCTGCTCCACCGACCG